>JAUPTR010000100.1 GCA_030917985.1 Pseudomonadota bacterium
TGAACCGCGCGAAGCCAATCTTTCGTTCATATTCGTGATAGGACTGCCTGGCATCGTCCTGTTCATGCCTGGCGAGGCTGCCCGGTTCAATATCGGCCAGCATGTCAGCCATTTGTACCAGTTGTGCATCAAAAAGTTCATCGATTTCGTGGTGGGCATTGATGAAAAACAGAATGCCTGTCAGCAGCGTTCCTGCCGCCAGTACTTGCAGGCTTATGCTGAGCAGACGTACTCTCAGCGAGCGCGCTTGCAGTTTCACGGCGCGCTATCCAGCTTGGGAATCACGTAGCCGATGCCGCGTATGGTTCGGATCAGCGTGCTGCCGAGTTTTTTGCGCAGATGGTGAACATGGACTTCCACCGAGTTGCTCTCCACTTCTTCACCCCAGCCGTAGAGTGCTGATTCCAGCTGGGTTTTCGAGAGTACATGGCCACGATGTGCCAGCAGTAGCTCCAGCAATGAAAATTCACGCGGCGAGAGCGCCACCAGCTGCTGGTCCATATGTACTTCACGGGCTGCCGGATCAAGCTGTAGTGTGCCGTGGCTGATGATCGGGTTGCTGCGCCCGGTCTGGCGGCGGGTCAGGGCGCGCAGTCGGGCGCTTAATTCTGCCAGCGCAAATGGTTTGACCAGATAGTCATCCGCACCACAGTCCAGGCCGCTGACCCTGTCGTTGACAGTATCGCGAGCCGTGAGTAGCAGCACCGGCGTGTTGTCGCCAGCGCTGCGACGTTTGGCCAATGTTTCCAGCCCGGATTGGCGTGGCAGGTTGATGTCGAGAATCGCGGCATCGTAGTGCTCGCAACTCATGGCCAGCTCGCCAGCCTTGCCATCGCGCACCCAGTCGACGGTGTAGCCGGCTTGCTTCAGCCCGGCTTCAACACCGTCGCCGAGCAAATCATCGTCTTCAACCAGTAATATCCGCATCCTGCTGTTTTCCCGTTTGCTGTTTGTAGCCGGTCAGCATCGACAAAATCAGATTTTGTCCTTGTTGCCAGCTTTCTGTGATTGCCGCAAAAACATGCAGCATAAGCATGAGCTGCAAGCCGCCTGCCAGGGCTTCGTGTAATTCTTCCAGCCATTCTTCACCAAAAAACCTGTCGGTGCTGGCCAGCCAGCCGCTACCCGCCAATCCGAGTACCACCAGCATCAGCGCCAGCATCATCACTGCCGCCGCCGGATTGTGGCCGGGTTTGTGCCAGTGCACGCCACGGCGCAAATTCTGCAGATAGTGCCAGAGTGTGCGTGGCGACGGAACCCAGTCGTTGAAGCGTGCATGCCTGCTGCCGGTAAATCCCCAGACGATGCGGCAAACCACCAGGGTGGCTGCCACATAGCCCAGGTAGCGGTGCGGAGCATCGCCGGCTTCATTCAGCAAGTTGGCGACGACGCAAATCACCAGTGACCAGTGAAAGAGTCGCACGAATCCATCCCAGACTTTGATTTTGTTTATGTCGTTCGCCATGATCCAGTCTCCAGCTTATTTTTCGATCACCTGTTTGACGATTTTTCCGTCAACAGGGTTGAAATAGATTTCCACTTTCTGGTTCTGCTTGTCCCAGCCGTAAATTTCGTAGCAGTTGCCTTTGGTGGTCTTGAATACCTTGATGCGGTAGCCATCCGCTTCCAGCTTTTGTTTCATGCTGGCTTCCGGCATCCATTTGTCTTTCGGTTCGGTAGTACATTCCGGGCCGGCCATTGCGGCGGTACTGAGTGTGGCAAGCGTCAGGGCAATCAGTGTTGTCTTCATGGTGGTTTCCTCAAGGTGGTTTATCGAGCCCTGATTTAGCGCCCGTTAACTTAAGCGGTGCTTAACGTCGAGGGGCAAATCGATGCCGGATCAAGGCTTCCGGGGGTAAATGGTTTGCTGGCTTGGAATGTACTGCCGCAGTTGACTAATATGAATGCTGGTCAATGTACGGGTGTCAGCGTGTCGTCAGAACAGGTCGGGGAAAATGCAAGATAGTCAGCTGAATACGGTAAATCCGTTTTATCTGCAGCGTGTGGTGAAACTGGCCGAGCATAGCCGTATCGTTACCAGCGACGATGTGTATGCCGCCAATGGCATGAAACTGCTGGCAAAAGGAACGCCGATTTCGCACGAAGTGCAGGATCGGCTGATCAAGCACAAATTGAAGAAGCCTCTGGAAAGTTCCTTGTCGGTAGCCGATGCGATTGACCCGCAGTATTTGGTTGCCTTGGCACAGGATGTTCTGGCAAGCCAGACCAAATTGCAGCCGATTCTGTTTTTTGGCAACCATGGCGGGCAAGCTCTGGAAATTCTGCAAGGACTGGCGCTCAACGGCCCGATGCGCATGGTTCTGACCATGCTGGAGCGCTCCGGCAACGAGGAATTGCGACAGAGTGTCGAGTGTGCGCTGGTGGCGCTGGTGTTAGGCATTGAACTGGGCCTGGCGCAAGAACGCCTGCAGCATCTGGCGATCGGCAGCTTGTTGCACGACATCGGCGAGATGTACATCAACCCTGAATACCTGCGCGGCAACAACAACCTGAAGCCCAGCGAATGGCGGCATGTTGCCTCGCATCCGCTGGTGAGCAAGATGCTGATGGATGAAGTCGGGCAGTTTCCACCGCTGGTGGGGCAAATCGTACTGGAGCATCATGAGCGCCTTGACGGCAGTGGTTATCCGCGGCGTGCTGCTGGTGATCAACTGTCGCTTGAGGGCTTGATTGTTGGTGTGGCCGATACCGTCTGCGCAGTGTTCCGCTGCTATGGCCGCCCTCTGGCGCGTGCAGAAATCGCCATGCGGATCGTGCCGGGGCAGTTCCCGCCACAAGTGACACAGATTGTCACACTGGCATTGCGCGGGGCAACCCAGCCCGAGCCGGTTGCCACCGAGCTACCTGCAGTGGCATTGATGACTGAAGGCATGCATCGTCTGCTCAAGCAACTGGCACAGGTGCTGATTGCGCTGGACGAATTGCAGGATGAAGCCCAGATCAAGTCATACAAGCCTGCCCAGCTGGTTGTGCAACATGCAGTGCAGCGTGTCAATCTGATTCAGCGTGCCTTTTCCAGTACCGGGCTGGATTCCTTGCCGCGAGCGGAGGCGCTGGGTGCGTTGGCGGCGAACGACAGCGAACTGCAATTCGAGATCATTGTGGTGCTGGAGGAAATTGCCTGGCGCCTGCGCGAATTGTCGCGCGATCTGCAACTGCGGGTGGAATCCATGCCGGAGTTTGTAGCGCCACTGTTTGAACGATTGGTGCTCAGCCTGCACATGGTGCGTAGCTGATCGCTTGATCCAAATGCTCTGATCCGGGGACGGGTAACGGGTCTTGAACGGATTCTGAGGTGGAAATAAAAACGGCGACCATGAGTCGCCGTTTTTGTTTGCCTGACACAGATTACATGTTCGGGTAGTTCGGGCCGCCGCCACCTTCCGGCACGGTCCAGTTGATGTTCTGGCGCGGGTCCTTGATGTCGCAGGTCTTGCAGTGTACGCAGTTTTGCGCATTGATCTGCAGGCGCGGCTTGCCTTCATCCAGACCAACGTATTCATAAACACCTGCCGGGCAGAAGCGCTGTTCCGGGCCGGCGTAAATGTTCCAGTTGACCGCAACCGGAATCGACTCGTCCTTCAGTTTCAGGTGGCAAGGCTGATCTTCGGCATGGTTGGTGTTGGAAATGAACACCGACGACAGTTTGTCGAAGCTGATCTTGCCATCCGGTTTTGGATAGTTGATTTTCGGCATTTCCGCGGCTGGACGCAGGTATTCGTGGTCGGCCTTGTCGTGGCGGAAAGTCCATGGCAGGTTGAGGCCGAGGCAGTGCATCCACATATCGAAACCACCATACAGGGTGCCGCCGATCATGCCGAACTTGCTGAGTGCCGGTTTGACGTTACGCACTTTGTAAAGGTCTTCGTATACCCACGAATTCTTGTAGGCATCGATATAGCTGCTCAGCTCATCGTGGCCGGTGCGGCCCTGGTTGATTACGGCATCGTAAGCAGCTTCGGCAGCCAGCATGCCGGTTTTCATGGCGTTGTGGCTACCCTTGATGCGCGGTACGTTGACGAAACCGGCAGAACAACCAATCAGTGCGCCGCCCGGGAAGGTCAGTTTCGGCACCGACTGCAGGCCGCCTTCATTGATTGCACGCGCGCCGTAAGCGATACGTTTGCCGCCCTCGAAAAACTGGCGAATCTGCGGATGGGTCTTGAAGCGCTGGAATTCGTCGTACGGACTCAGATGCGGGTTTTCGTAGTTCAGGTGAACCACGAAACCAACCATCACCTGATTGTTTTCCAGGTGGTACAGGAACGAACCACCGCCGGTTGAGGTGTCCAGCGGCCAGCCTTGCGAGTGCATCACCAGACCTTGCTGGTGCTTGGCCGGGTCGATTTCCCACAGCTCTTTCAGGCCGATACCGAATTTCTGTGGATCAACGCCGTCGCGCAGGTTGTATTTCGACTGGATTTCCTTGGCCAGCGAACCGCGCACACCCTCACCGATAAAGGTGTATTTGGCATGTAATTCCATACCCGGTGCGTATTCGTCTTTCGGTTGGCCGTTGCGATCAACGCCCATGTCGCCGGTTGCCACACCCTTAACCGAGCCATCTTCGTGGTACAGCACTTCAGCGGCAGCAAAACCGGGGTAAATTTCCACGCCCAGCTCTTCGGCCTGGCTGGCAAGCCAGCGGCAGACGTTGCCAAGGCTGACGATGTAGTTGCCGTGGTTGTTCAGCAATGGCGGCATCAGTTTTTCCGGGAAACGCTTGGAGCCGGTTTCGGTCAGGAACAGGAAGTGGTCTTCGGTAACCGGGGTGTTCAGCGGTGCGCCGCGCTCTTTCCAGTCGGGGAACAGCTCGTTCATCGCAATCGGATCCATCACCGCACCGGACAGGATATGTGCACCCACTTCCGAGCCTTTTTCCAGCACACACACGCTGATTTCTTTGTCGTTCTGCGCGGCAAGCTGTTTCAGTCGAATCGCTGCGGACAAACCGGAGGGGCCCGCGCCGACGATTACGACGTCATATTCCATAAATTCTCGTTCCACATTAATCCCCTTGTTTGCGCGGTCAGTCCCGTCCCTGAAAGCGGCTGCCACGGTTATGAATTCGAGCTTAAAAAAGCTCTTAATAATGCAATGAAATTCGCTTCAAGTCAAAAGTCAATCGAGCGTTTGCTTGGTTGGCTTTTGTGACTGTGGTTCATTTGCCTGTGGTGATATAGCCCGCTGCAGTGGCTGCTTCCGATCCGGCTGTGTGGCGTGATCGGGGTGGGCATGCCTTCTTTGACGTTATCGAAAACGCGCCGTGCTGATTGTGCAGTGTCTTTCAGGCCACGCGGTTGCGTGGTGTCCCTTGCAGAAACAGTTCGATATTGCCGATCAGTTGTTCCGACAATGCTGCCAACGCGCTGCTGCCGAGCCAGGCGCAGTGCGGAGTGACGATCAGCCTGTCCAGGCTGGTGTCGAGCAGGGGGTTGCCGTCTCTTGGCGGCTCGGTTTCCAGCGTGTCGATGCCGGCGGCGCCGATGCGGCCTTGTCGCAGCGCCTGCGCCAGCGCCGCGGGATCAACCAATCCGCCTCGGGCGGTATTGATGAGGATGGCGCCGGGCTTCATTTGTGCCAGTTCGCGGCTGCCAATCAGGTGCCGGGTATCGTCGGTCAGCAGGCAATGTAGCGACAACACGTCGGCACGCTGCAGCACTTCGTCAAACAGTGTGTAGCCGGGGCGCAATTGTCTGGCCTGACGGCGTTCGGCAAACAGTACGTTCATGCCGAACGCCCTTGCCAGGCGGGCTACGCTTTCGCCCAGCGCGCCCTTGCCGACGATGCCCAGCGTGGAGCCGGCCAGATCCTGCACCGGGTGTTGCATCAGGCAGAACTGCTGGCTCTGCTGCCATTCGCCCGCTTGCACCGATTGCTGATAAGCCATCAGATTACGGCGTAATGCCAGCATCAGCATCATCGTGTGTTCGGCAACGGTAGTGTCGGCATAGTGGCGGATGTTACTGACTGCGATGTCCAGTTCGCGGCAGGCATCAAGATCAATCAGGTTGACACCGGTGGCGGCAACCGCAATCAGCTTCAGTTGCGGCAGCTGCAACAACAGTTGGCGATCCATCACTACCTTGTTCGAGATTGCCACTGTCACGCCCTGCAGGCGCTCCAGCCGTTGCTCCGGCCGGGTGTTCGGGTATTCCTGCCAATCGTGCGGCAGGGATGGTTTGCGTACCGGCCAGGGCAGGCTGTCTCGGTCGAGGAAAACAATGCGGGGTAGCGGCGGAATGGGCATGGTGGCGGTTTGTGGCTGATTGTTTGCTGTGCTTAATCAAGCGTTTGATTGGTTAATCGCGTTATACTGGAAAAATGGCGAAGGCAAACCATCCACTCTTTTCCAGGCGTGTGCTGTACGGCGGTGTGATTATACTCTGGCTGGCGGTGACGGCCGCGACGTTCGCCCTTTACCTCAGCCATAGTCTGCAGTCGGCGCGCCTGCATTTTCACCACATCGAGTCGGCAGCTTACGAGCAGATTGCCCACAAACTGGTCGTTGCCGAAACGGTGCTTGACGGTTTTGCTGCGTTTCACAACGACAGTCAAGACATCGTTCCATCACGTTCGCGGCGTTATGCGCGTCAGGTTTTGCAGCGTTTTCCTCATATCTATGCGCTGGAAGTTGTGCAGCGCGTAAGCCCGGCCGAGGTGCCTGGCCTGGAGCTGCGCATGCGTGCTGCGGGCTTTGCCGGTTTCCGGCTGCATTCCCGGCACGGGCAGGCCATGCCGGTGCAGCCCTATTATTACCCGGTGGTATTTGCCGAACCGCTGCCGCCGCGTTTTGATCAGGTGATGGGCCTGCTGGTTGATTACCAGCAGTTTCTTGCACCCGCACCCGGCCTGAGAGGCGCCGCTGGCGAGCATCGCTTGTCTGCACCGTTCCAGTTGCTGGAGGGGCCGATGGCCTATGCGCTGACACAGCCTGCCGGGCTGGGCAGGCGCCTGCCGCAGGATCAGGTCGAGCGGCAATTCGGTATGCCGTTATACGTCAGTGTGTTGATCAAGACCGATTCGTTGCGTCCTGGTGGTATCGAGTTGCCACAGGGCATGACCATGAGCCTGCGGCACGCAGCACCCGATCCGGAAGAGGGGGGCGGCGTGTTGTTCAGCATTGGTGCCGGCCAGCGCAGCGGGCTGGAATCCTGGCTGTTTCCGCGCCTCACGTTGCAGAACCGCTTGCATAGCGCAGTGCAGCCATTTGTGTTGCACAGTGAATGGCAGCTGGGCTGGATGACTCTTGGCTGGCAGATGTTGGCGGCCATCAGCCTGCTTTCGGTTTTTACCCTGCTGTTGCTGATGCTGCTGGTGCAGCGCGTGCGGCGTTTCGAGGTGCGTCGTGTGGAACGCGAAAGCGAGTTGTACGACCTGGCGATCCACGATCCATTAACCGGCCTGTTCAACCGTTATTATCTGGAAAAACGCATGCGGCGCGAAATCGAGCAGCACAAACATGCCCATTCGCGTTTCGGCGTCGTGTTCATTGATCTCGACCGTTTCAAGCCGATCAACGATGCCTATGGGCACGATACTGGCGACCAGGTGCTGCGGGTGGTGGCGGCGCGTTTGCGCAACGCCGTGCGCCAGCGCGACACCGTGGCGCGCCTCGGTGGCGACGAATTTGTGGTGTTGCTGGAGGCCGTGGCCAGCCATGACCGCATGCAATCACTGATTGCCGGCCTCACCGAAGCCGTAACCCAGCCGATCAGGCTGCAGAGCGGGGTGTTCGAAATCGGCGCCAGCATCGGTATCGCCTTTTTTCCGGATGATGGCGAAAGCGTCGATCAGTTGCTGCTGGTGGCAGACAAGCTGATGTATGTCGAAAAGCAGGCCAAAAAGGTCGCCCGCAGCGCAGTTGTTTCTCCATCCCTCTGATTTCCGGGGGCCTGGCACCCTCTGCTTGAGCCTTATCCGCATTATGTCATTTGCTTGACCGTCATCCTGTGGCTGATTACGCTACGTCCTGTAATATGTGCACTGCACAATACCCGCAATCCAGTCTGTCTCCATATAGTTGTCCCGATCAAAAAATGAGTGTCGCACGCGTAAATCGGAGTTGACCATGTCACACCTTGAACAGCAGTTGAGCCAGTCGCAGCAGATGTCGCAGAAAATTGCCACCTTGCTGCAAAAGCGCCTGAGTGTTGCAACCCAGCGTTATTCGCAACAAATCGAACAGATCAGCCAGCAGGCATTGGCGCCAACGCAGCTGCCAGCCAACCCCTTGCAACTGTGGGCCGACTACGGCACCGATCTGGCGCAACGTTCGGTATTGTTCTGGGATACCTTGCGCCAGCGTGGCAATGTGGCGTTGGAGCATGAGCTGGCGGGCAAGCCGCCGGTGCTGCATTTCGACTACGACATGGTGCTGGATGCGCGCCAGTTCGAAAAGCCGGTCAACTATGCATTGATACGCATTGTGCCGCCGGCAGGTGTGGTGGTGGATGACAAACGTCGCCCCTACATCATCATCGACCCGCGCGCCGGCCATGGGCCGGGGATTGGCGGTTTCAAGGATGATTCGCAGGTGGGCGTGGCCTTGCGCGACGGCCATCCGGTGTATTTCGTGATCTTTTTCCCCGACCCGGAGCCGGGGCAGACCCTGCTGGACGTATGCGCCGCCGAGCAGCGTTTCGTCAAGGAAGTGCGCCGGCTGCACCCGGACAGCGCCAAACCTGCGATTCTCGGCAACTGCCAGGGCGGCTGGGCGGCAATGATGCTGGCCGCGGCCGACCCCAACGATACCGGTCCGGTGGTGATCAATGGCGCGCCAATGTCCTACTGGAGCGGCGCGCTGAGCGCAGGCGAGGGTGACAACCCGATGCGCTACGCCGGCGGCATGCTCGGCGGCAGCTGGTTGTCGTCGTTGACTGCCGACCTCGGCAATGGCGTGTTCGACGGCGCTTATCTGGTACAGAACTTCGAAAGCCTCAACCCGGCCAACACCTACTGGGACAAGTATTACAACCTGTTTGCCAAGGTTGACACCGAACCGCCACGTTTCCTCGAATTCGAGCGCTGGTGGAGCGGCTATTACATGATGAACAAGGAAGAGATCGAATGGATCGTGCAGAACCTGTTCGTCGGTAACAAGCTGTGGGAAGGTGGCGCCAAGAGCAAATCCGGCCGTGATCTGTCGCTGCGCGACATCAAGGCGCCGATTGTGGTGTTTGCCTCGATGGGCGACAACATCACGCCGCCGCAGCAGGCATTCAACTGGGTGGCTGATACCTACCAGTCCAGCGCGGAAATCAAGGCCGAGGGGCAGACCATTGTTGGCCTGATGCATGAAGATGTCGGCCATCTGGGGATTTTTGTTTCGGGCAAGGTGGCGCAGCGTGAGCATTCGCAGATCGTATCGGTTTTGAAGTCGATCGAAGCGCTGCCGCCGGGTCTGTATGGCATGCAGATCCACGAAAGCAAAAATGCCGACGGCAGCATCAGTTACGACGTGACTTTTGTCGAACGCCTGCTGGAAGACGTGGTGAAACGCCTGAACCGCGCGCAGCGCAGTGATGAAAAGCCGTTCGAGGCGGTGAGTGTGATTTCCGACTTCAACCAGCGCGCCTACGAGCTGTTCGGCCAGCCGCTGGTGCAGGCCCTCAGCAACGACCTGAGTGCCAAGGTGGGGCGTGATCTGCACCCGCTGCGCCTGCAATACCGACTGGTGTCGGACATGAACCCGGCACTGAAATGGCTGGCGCCAGCAGCGGCCATGGTCAAGTCGCAGCGGCGTGCCGTACCGGCAGATCAGCCCCTGCGCCGGGTCGAGGGCATGTTGTCCGGGCTGATCAGTGGTGGCCTGGATCTGTATCGCGATCTGAACAACGCCTTTACCGAAGCCATGTTCTTCAGCACCTATGGCTCGCTCTACAACTTTTACCTTGCCGGCCGCACGCCGCAGCAAGCCACTGCCGATGTTGCACCGCAACAGCAGGACCCGCGCCAGTTGCCGTTTGTTGCCGAGGCGCTGGCTGCTATCGAAGAGGGCGGTTATGCCCAGGCGCTGGCACGGGTGGGCGCCTTGATGATGCGTTCGCAGCAAGGCAAAAGCCTGCCGCTGGCGATGTTCCAGCTGAAGCAGGAGCTGGCCGACGAATACCGTGCGCTCTTGCCGGAGCAAACGCCGGATGAGGCGCGCCGGATTCGCGGTGAGCAGGACATCATTTGCTTTTATGAGCCGGAGGCCGCCATGGCCGCGCTGCCGAAGCTGCTGGCCGACATCAATGATCGCAAGCGTTTCCTGAGCTTGCTGGAGAAAGTCGAATCAGACCGGCGTTTTGTTGCCGACAGCCTGACCAGCCAGCAGCTGGCATTGCTGCAGCAGA
>JAUPTR010000101.1 GCA_030917985.1 Pseudomonadota bacterium
AAAAGCCATAGCCGGCTTTTGCTGTTGGCGCTGCGGATGTTGTGGGTGCTGCCAATTGCGTGATTGCTGCAATGCTACCGATATCCATGCCATATCCCTTGTTAATCGTTTTGCCCTGACGCTATCGCGCGACAGCGCCAGGTGGAGCGAGCGTTGCCAGCCAGCGCTGCTGGCCGCCAAGCCGCGCTGGTCGTGCCTTGCAGGCGTGGCTGCAGGCCAATGCCAATGCGGCTTGCAGGCGCATTACTGTTTCTTTGCCAGGGTTTCCAGCGCTTGCGCCACGCTGTTGTTCGAGGTCGAGGCATTGCTGGACATGAAGCCCATGCGCTGCGATTCGGCGGTCAACTGCACCATCACTGCCGGTGAATCCTCTCCCTGATTGGAAATCTGATCCGACAGCACTTCCAGCTTGGCTGCCTGTTTATCCAGCGTTTCGCCCCACGCCTGGGTCATGGCCAGATACCAGCTATTACCGGCGGCGCCCTTGCTGCTGCGGGTCTGGCTGTACTGTCCAGCAGCCCCGGAGCCGCCAGCGGCGTAATCCTTGATCGATATTTGTTTCAACTGCGGCAAACCCTTCATGTTGTGCTCCCTATTGAGTGACAAAAATCTGTTGCTGGCTGCCTGTCGGCAAATCAGAACACCAGTTCTACTCTGTGTTTGCCTTGCGCCAGCCATACCTTGCCGTCGGCGATGCGTTCCACGCGATGCCCGGAAGGCAGCCAGGCGCCTTCAAAGTAGCGGCCGCCGTCGGCGGTGACGACATAACTTTCCGGCCCTTCGACCACCGACACCACCCGTTTGGCGTCCGCATCAATGGGGCTGCCGGCATTGCCGAGCTGCGGCGTTGGCGATTCTGCCGGCGCTGGCTGGGGGCCGTCGAAACGCAATTCGCTGAGGCCGCGGATATCGCGCCGGGCGGTTGCCGCCAGTGTCTGCCGTAATGCCGGCGGCAGCTGGCTGCCCTCGGTGGCGACGATGCCCTGGCCGATGTAGCGCGGTGCAGCGCTGATGCCCTTGAGCCGCAGCAGGGCTGACACTTCGGTAATCAGTTGCGGTGCGGTGGTGACTGCCAGCGTCGTGGGCGCTTCCAGTTCGCCGATGTCGCGGCGCAGCCGGTCCAGCATCGCCTCGTTGGCGACCACGCCGCTCAAATACCAGCCGTTACCCGCAGCGCGCAGTTGTACTTGTTCGCTTAATCCCAGACGTTGCAGCACCTGCGCCGGCGTGCGTTGTTTGCCCGGCCCGCCGGCAGCAGGTGGCGCGTCGAGCGCGGCGATGGCGGTCAGCCCGCTGACCAGCAGCATGCCGGCCATGATTGTCGCGGCGCTGCGCCAGCGATATCGGGACGCCTGGGTCACCTGCCTGCGCCGCTTCAGTTGCAGCGTGACACCGCCAGGAAGGCCCAGCCCGGCGCTTTGCGGCAATGCGATACTGGTGCCGCTGGCGAGCGGCTGGCCATCGACCTGAATGCCTGCGGCCAGCGCGCGTAGCGTCAGGCTGCCGGCTTGTGCCAGCAACGCCAGTTGCTGCGGCGCCAGGCCGGGGTCCGCCAGCACCACGTCGCAGTTCGGGTCGCTGCCGACCAGCAACAGCCGATCCAGAACCAGTTCCACTTTGGCGCCCTGATGCAGACCGGCGGTCACGGTCAGCGAGGCGGGGGAGAGCGTTGTCATGCCTTGCTCCTTGCTTTATCCATTGGGCTGGCCAGCCGTGAGGTGGTTGGCGGGCACCAGCCGTGGCGTAATCATGAACATGCGTTCCTTCTGACTCGTGGACGAAGCGGTGCTCTTGAACAGATAGCCAATCAGTGGCAGGTCGCCCAGCCATGGCACCTTGACTCCGGATTTGCTGTTGGCATTGCGGGTCAGGCCCCCGATCAGCAGACTTTCGCCCTCCCAGATCAATGCCTGGGTGGCGAGCGTGGCTTTCTCCACCACAGGTATCTGGTCGACTTGCTGCTCTTCGGAGATTTTGCCGTCCTCAATATTGACCAGCAGCCGAATGCGGCTCTTGTCGCCTTCGCGGATGACGTGTGGCACCACTTTCATTGATGTGCCGGCGGTGACGTTGAACAGATCGACTTCATAAGCGCCGGCCACGCGCACGTAGAAATTCTGGCTGTTGGAAAGCAGCGCTTCCTGATCCGAGAGCGTCAGCACCTGTGGTTGCGAGACGATGCGCGCCGAGCCATCCTCTTCCAGCGCGTGAACGCGGGCGATAAAATTGCCGTTGTCGCCGAGAATGGTCGACAGCAGCAGCCCCTTGCCTTGCGGGATGACGCTCTGGACACCGTTGCTCAGTGCCAGATCACTCACATTGCCTTTGCCGAGCAGGGCTTCCTGATTGCCATTCTTGTAGCGCCAGTTGATGCCTAACTCCTGCATCTTGTCGCGTGAGACGTCGACAATGGTGGCCTGGATTTCCACCAGCGTGGTTTCAACATCCAGCTCCTGGATCAATTTCTCGTACATCGGCATCCGTTCGCGGGTATCGCGCACGATCACCGCGTTGATGCGCTTTTCGGCTTCGACATATGCGGCTTCGGAATGCAGCGGCAGTTGCTGTGAGGCGTAGGGGTCGTCATTGGGCGACTCGCCACGTGCTTCTTTCAGTTCGTTCGGGATTCTGGTTTCACCCGGCTTCATTCCCTGGCCTCGCAGCTTGTCCACGGTTGCCTTGGCAGGTTTTTCCAGCTGGCCACGGCGGCCGGAAAGCATCAAATGCCGCAGGGTGCTGGCCACGCCCGGTACCTTGACCTCCTGGCCGCCCTGATTGAGTGTCATGTCGTCGGCCCAGGCATATTTCAGCTTGAACATCCTGAATGTCGCCGGGCCGCTGCTGGCATTGATCTGGGCTGCGCCGAGAATGTTTTCGATGTCGTCAATGAAACGCCGCGAGCCGGAAACCATCAGCACGCCTTCGTCGGCCAGTGCCCGGAAAGTATGTTTGTCATCGAGTACGTTCAGCCGGTCGAGTGTGCTTACCACACGTCCGATCAGCTGCGGGCTGACGCCGAATGTCTTGGTCTGGGCTTCGGCTGCGGTGTAGATA
>JAUPTR010000102.1 GCA_030917985.1 Pseudomonadota bacterium
AACTATCGCGAAAATATGCGGTATTTGTAGGTCGGACTTCAGTCCGACGCGGTGCCGAACGCAAGCGACTGCTTCGGACTGACGTCCGAGCTTGTTTTTGCGGCATTGCATGGCAGAGGGGTTTTGCAGGCTTCTGCTTGCTGGAGGGCTACTGCGAAAACCGGTGGCTGTTGCAGGCCGGGGTTCAGCCCGACGCGGTGCCGAACACAAGCGACGGTGTTGGGCTGGGGCTTCTCTTTCTATGCTGGCGGCAATGCATGCTGCTGTGAGGTGTGGTTGTGATGAGTATAAAAAATTCATATAGGAGTTTCATATAGGAGATTCGTCTGGTATAGTTCGCCCCATGCCACACATCTCCTGGGTCACTCTGTCGGTCAACGAGTCGCAGCGCCAGCATTTGCTGGCGCAGCAGGCAGAGTTCTGCAAGGCCTGTAATGTCATTTCGCCGGTTGCCAGTCAGAATCGCTGCTGGAATCGTGTCACGCTGCATCACCTGACTTATCGCTTGCTGCGCGAGCAGTTTCCTGCATTGGGCGCACAAATGGCCTGCAATGCCATTTATGCGGTGTGTCGTGCCTACCGTTTGTTGCATCAGTTGCCAAATGCGCCTTGGTCGGGCAGTGGTGTGGTGCCGCAGATCCGTTTTGTCGAGTCTGCACCTGTGTATTTTGATCGCCATACGCTGACGCTTAAACCCGGGCTGTTGTCGTTGTTCAGCATGGAAGGGCGTTTGCGTTTTCAGTTGCAGCTAGACCAGCCGTTTACCGAGCGTTTTGCCAGGCTTCGATTGCGTGAGGTGATGTTGCTGTGCCGTGAGGGGCAGTTTGGCCTGCAGTTCAGCTTTCTTGAAGAGGGCGAAACCGAAGTGCGGGAGTCAGCAGAAGACCTGCCGGAATATCTGTTGGTGCTCGATCCGCAATTGCAGCCGGGTGCCGCTGCCATTGAAGCCGTAGTTAACATGTCTCCATCTGGGATTTGATATGAAGAAACATTTACAACCGAGAACCGAGTTGGCCGAGATTCTATTCTCGATGCGCAAGTATTTCATCATTGCCGGTGCCTTCAGTCTGGTGATCAATCTGTTGGCGCTGACGCCGTCGATCTACATGCTGCAGGTTTACGATCGGGTGCTGGCCAGCCGCAATGAGGTGACGCTGCTGATGCTGACCCTGATTGTGCTTGGTTTGTTTGCGCTGTCGGGCATGCTGGAGTTTGTGCGTTCCCGTCTGCTGGTGCGCATCAGCAGCAAGCTGGATGAAATGCTGAATGCCAGGGTGTTTACCGCTTCGTTCGAGAATAACCTGCGCACTGCAGGTGGTAATCCTGCGCAGTCTTTAAGCGATATGACCAATGTGCGCCAGTTTATGACTGGCAATGGCCTGTTTGCATTTTTCGATGCGCCGTGGACACCCATCTACCTGGTCATTCTGTTTTTGTTTGCACCCATGATCGGCTGGTTGTCGTTGATTGGCACGCTGATTCTGGTGGTTCTGGCTGTGGCACAGGAAATCCTCACCCGCAAGCCGCTGGCTGAGTCTCAGCAATATATGGGTCGGTCTGCCGTATTTGCCAATAACAATCTGCGCAATGCCGAGGTTATCGAGGCAATGGGTATGCTGGATGGGCTGCTGAAACGTTGGTTCAAGCAGCATGATCACGCGCTGGCGCTGCAGGCCGTTGCCAGTGACAAGGCTGCCATCATTTCCAATATTTCCAAGTTTGTTCGGGTCAGTCTGCAGTCGCTGGTGCTGGGGGCGGGTGCGCTTTTGGTGATTGATGGTTCTTTGACTGCCGGTGCCATGATTGCCGGTTCGATTCTGATGGGCAAGGCACTGGGCCCTGTCGATCTTGCCATTGCTACCTGGAAGCAGTTTATTGGCGCGCGTACTTCGTATAGCCGTCTGGATGAGTTGTTGCAGACCTTTCCGGAACGTAAGGAAGGTATGGAGTTGCCGCGTCCGGTTGGACGTTTGGCTGTTGAAAACGTGGTTGCACATGTGCCCGGCAAAAATACCAACAAGGCGGCAAATCAACAGATGATTCTCAAGGGGGTCAGTTTCGGCCTGCCGCCGGGAGAGGTGCTCGGGGTAATCGGGCCCAGCGCTTCGGGTAAGTCGACACTGGCCCGCCTTTTGGTGGGTGTCTGGCCCGCAGCCAGCGGTACGGTGCGCCTTGATGGGGCAGATGTTTACACCTGGAACAAGACAGAGCTTGGACCGTGCATCGGCTATCTGCCGCAGGATATTGAGCTGTTTTCCGGAAGCGTGGCAGAAAATATTGCCCGTTTTACAGAGGTTGACAGCGTTGCGGTGGTGGAGGCTGCACAGTTGGCGGGTGTACATGACATGATTCTGCGTTTGCCCGACGGCTACGATACCCAGATTGGTGACGGTGGCGCCAACCTGTCGGGTGGCCAGCGGCAGCGGCTTGGGTTGGCGCGTGCCTTGTATCGCATGCCTAGTCTGATCGTTCTGGATGAGCCTAACTCGAATCTTGACGATGTCGGCGAGCGGGCGCTGGTTCAGGCGGTTCTGGCTGCCAAGCAGAAAGGTTCTACCGTCATTTTGATTACGCATCGCCCTTC
>JAUPTR010000103.1 GCA_030917985.1 Pseudomonadota bacterium
AAGATAGGCGAGTTTTCGAGCACCGCGCGACGCGGCAATTCGCCCGCGCAGCCAATAAATCAGCGCTTCCTTAGCAACGGCCCGGACTTGCCCACTTTCTCCTTGCACAGCACCGCCATGCGCCGCAAAAGCGGGCAAATCCGGCCCCGTATTCCCACTCGGCTCGCTACGATCGGGCAAGTCCAACAGGCAGTCAGGCCGGCGCATCGATATCACTTGTTCAGCTATTCCAGGAACCGATATCGGCATCGGTGCCTTCGCCGCCCACCGCACCATCCGCGCCGAAACTGAAGACATCGACCTCACCTTTGACGCCCGGACTCAGGTATTGATAATCGCGTCCCCACGGATCTTGCGGCAGTTTGTCGAGATAGCCGCCGGTTTTCCAGTTGTTCGGAACCGGGGCCACAGCCGGCTTGGCGATCAGGGCCTTGAGGCCTTGCTCGGTACTGGGATAGCTGCCGTTGTCCAGTTTGTATAGCTTCAGCGCCTGGCCGATTGCCGAAATATCGTGTTTTGCCGCCACCACGCGCGCCTCATCCGGGCGAGACATGATTTTTGGCACCACCAGTGCGGCCAGCACGCCAAGAATCACGATCACCACCATGATCTCAATCAGGGTAAAGCCACGCTGACGCTGGGTATTGTTAAGCTGAGACATGCAAAACCTTTTCCTATTTAATCAATTGGTTCATTTCAAATACCGGCATCAGTATTGCCATCACAATCAGCAACACCACACCGCCCATCGCCAGAATCAGCAATGGTTCCATCAAACCAGTCAGAGTCGAAACCCGGCTCTCCAGTTCCTGTGATTGCTGCTGGGCCGCCCGCTCCAGCATATGTTCCAGCTTGCCACTGGCCTCGCCACTGGCAATCAGGTGAATCAAGACCGGCGGAAACACCTTGCCGCCCGCCAGCGCACGCGACAGGCTGACGCCCTCGCGCACCTGTTTGGATGCCTCGGTCACGGCCAATCGCTGGGCGCGATTGATCACCACGCCCGACACATGCTGCAACGCACTCAGCAAAGGCACGCCACTGCCAACCAGAATCGCCAGCGTGCTCGCCAGGCGCGCGGTATTGATACTGCGAATCAGCCGTCCTGCCAGCGGCAGGCGCAGCAAAAAGCTATCCACCCTTAAACGAAAAGGCTCGGCGCGCAAAGCGCGGGCAAATCCAAAACCCGCCAGACCCATTAGCAGCAACACAGGTAGCGCCCCCACCTTCACCGCAGCAGAAGTGGCCAGCAACGCGCGGGTCAACCACGGCAACTGCTGGTGGGTATTCTGGAACACATTCACCACCTGTGGCACCACATAGGTGAGCAAGCCGCCAACCACCAATATCGACACACAAGTAATGATGGCCGGGTACAACATCGCCAGCATGACCTTGCCCCGCAGGGCCTGACTCGACTCGATGTAATCGGCAAGGCGCCGCATCACTGCAGGCAATTTGCCTGATTCCTCTCCTGCTGCCACCAGCGTGCGATACAACTCGGGGAAAACGCGCGGGAAGTTCCCCAAGGCTTTCGACAATGGCACCCCAGCCAGAATCTCGCTGCGTAGCGCGGCAACCACTTCCCGCTCACGTGGCTGATCCGCCTGCTCGATCAGCACCTGCAGCGCCTGCTCGATGGTCAAACCTGCATCCAGCAGCGTCGATAACTGGCGGGTCAGCAAGGCCAGCTGGGCCAGACTCACGCCACCGCGCTGCCGCTGCAGAAAAGAACCGCCGGCCTGCTCGGATACAATTTCATCCAGACCAGCCACCAACATGCCCTGCTCACGCAGTTGCTGGCGCGCCTGCCGGGCATTGTCGGCCTCAATCACGCCACGCCGCTGCTTGCCACTTGCCTGTTCTATCGCTTCATATCTGAATCCGGGCATGCCATCTTTTCTGGATTGGTTTGTATTGGAGCATAAAATTGCTGCGGTATTCTTGCCGACTGCACACTGCTTGGCAAGCCACAGGCTGACACACATCAAGACATTGGCATAATATCTTTATCGGATGCGACCTAGCGCGTAGAATAGGCGCCAATTCATCATTCCAGCCGAGACCACTCATGCGCCAGCGCGCCATTGCCGAAGACGAGAAACTCGCCAAACGCCAGTCGATTCTGGATGCAGCGCAACAACTATATCTGCAGAACAGCCGCGAATTGCCGTCGGTGAGCCGCATTGCCGAAGCCAGCGGTCTGGCCAAAGGTACGGTTTATCTTTATTTCCGAACCAAGGAAGAAATTTTCCTGGCACTGCTGGATGAACAATTTCATGTCTTGTTACAACAAGTGCTGGATCTGTTCGATGCACCGCAAACCTCTACAGGCACGCTGATCGACGCGTTCCTTGATACCTACATTGGTTTTCTGCGCGAGGAACCCAGCTTCCTGCGCCTGGCCGCGATGACCAACAGCGTGATCGAACAGAATCTGGACGCCAGCATCGCGCTCGATTTCAAATCGCGGCTGATCGACAAATTGCTGGAAATCGGCCAGCAACTGGAATTTCGCGCACCACAACTCCACAAGTTCGAGGGCGCCACCACGCTGCTGCGAGTGTATGGGTTGACCTTCGGCCTGTGGCTAATGCTTGACTGGCCCGATAACGTTAAACCCTTGCTGG
>JAUPTR010000104.1 GCA_030917985.1 Pseudomonadota bacterium
GATAACAAGCAAAACTGGCATACGCCAGAACCGGGAAAACCAGCAGGAATAGAGGCAGAAACGCAATCGACAGGCTCACGCCCAGACAAACCATTGCTCCCCAAAGCAGCATGAAAATGGGGTTGCGCAGACTGGCACGCACACTCAGCACAATCGCCTGCGCCAGCGTACAACGTCTTTCCAGCAGCAAAGGCACGGAAAACGTTGCTACCGCCAGCATGATTGCCGCGGGCACTGCGCCCATCAAGGCGCTAAACAGGAAAAATGCCGGCGCCTCGCCGGAGAAACCGAACCGGGGCAGAAAACGCACCGGCTCACTGGCAAAATACAGGCCATAAAGAATCCCGGCGTCGGTCACCCAAATCAACCACAAAAAGGCTGCCAGCGCTGATAGTACCCACAGCCCCGGAGCAGCAACAAATCCCTTCCAGGCGTCGGCCAGACTTGGCGGCTGCCCTTGCTCCAGTTTTATCGCCAAAGCCATCAGCCCTGCCGAAGCCACGGCGCCGACCAGCATGAAACCACTGATCAACGCATAAAGCATTGGCAGCGCACCCAGCCACACCACAACCCCCATCTGGACGATGCCGATCAGCAGCAGCAACAGAGAGTAGGCAATAGCCGCACCGCGACTGGCAGCAAACAGGCGATAGCCCTGTCGCAGGCAAGTGGCAATATCCTCAATCTGCAGTTTTTGGGGCACGAGTGGCGACGACACGATTTCTCCTTGCGGGCAAGCGATCATCTTGTGATAAATGGCAGCCGGCGACGATGATGGCGATCAAGCATCAACCAACAAGCACAACACAACGCAGCAAACCCGGCATGATCAATGCGCTTCTTCCCAGTTCAGCCCCACCCCGGCCTCCGCAACCAGCGGGACTTTCAGGGCGGCAACATTGGCCATTTTCTGCAACAGCCCGGTTTTGACTGCGTCTACCTCGGCATCCGGCACTTCCAGCACCAGTTCGTCGTGCACCTGCATGATGATGCGGGTGCCGAGCTTTTCCGTTTCGATCCAGTCTTGCACCGCTACCATCGCCAGCTTGATCAGGTCGGCAGCGGTACCTTGCATCGGCGCATTAATCGCGGCACGTTCGGCAACGGCGCGGCGCATCGCTTGTGATGAATGGATTTCCGCCAGCCACAGACGACGGCCGAATACGGTTTCGACGTAGCCTTGTTGCTTGGCCAGTTCGCGGGTGCACTGCATATAGGCGGCCACACCGGGATAACGGGCAAAGTAGCGGTCGATGTAGCTCTGCGCCGCGCTGCGTTCGATTTCCAGCTGGCTGGCAAGGCCAAACGCCGACATGCCGTAGATCAGGCCAAAGTTGATGGTTTTGGCGTAACGCCGCTGTTCGCTGCTGACATCAGCTGGGGCCACACCAAACACCTCGGCGGCGGTGGCGCGGTGGATATCCTCGCCATCACTAAAGGCCTTGAGCAGGTTTTCGTCGCCGGAGATGTGCGCCATGATGCGTAGCTCGATCTGCGAATAATCGGCCGAAATCAGCTTGTGGCCGGGCGCGGCAATAAATGCCTCGCGGATGCGCCGACCTTCGGTCGTGCGCACGGGGATGTTCTGCAGATTCGGATCGCTACTGGCCAAGCGGCCGGTGATCGCCACCGCTTGCGCATAGTTGGTATGCACCCGACCCGTGGCGGGGTTGACCATCAGCGGCAGTTTGTCGGTGTAGGTAGATTTGAGCTTGGCCATGCTGCGGTATTCCAGCAAGGCTTTCGGCAACGGGTAATCTTCGGCCAGCTTTTCCAGCACATCCTCATCGGTCGATGGCGCGCCTTTCGGGGTTTTTTTCACCACCGGCAATTGCAGTTTCTCGAACAGGATTTCGCCGATCTGCTTCGGTGAGCTCAGATTAAACGGCTGGCCGGCCAGCAAATGCGCTTTCTGCTCCAGCTCCAGCATTTTCTGCCCCAGCTCGTGGCTTTGCTGCTGCAACTTTTGGCTATCGATCAACACACCATGGCGTTCGATCTTGAACAACACCTCGCGGCTGGGCATTTCGATCTGGCTGTAGATGAAATCCAGCTTGGCATCGGCCGCCACCTGCGGGTAAAGCGTTTGATGCAGGCGCAGGGTGATGTCGGCATCTTCGGCGCTGTAGTCGGTAGCGGTCTGCACGTCGACTTCGTCAAAACCGATCTGCTTGGCGCCTTTGCCACACACCTGCTCGTAGCTGATGGTGGTCACACCCAAGTGGCGCTGCGCCAGATCGTCCATATTGTGGGTTTTGTGGCTTTCCAGCACGTAGGACTGCAGCAGTGTGTCGTGGGCAATGCCGGCCAGGGCGATGCCGTGGTTGGCAAACACGTGCTGGTCGTATTTGAGGTTTTGCCCGAGCTTGAGCTTGGCCGGATTTTCCAGCCATGGCTTGAGTTTCGCCAGCGTCTCGTCAAAATCCAGCTGCTGCGGCGCGCCGGGCGCGCGATGTGCCAGCGGCAAATACGCAGCCTGATTGGCTGAGACACTGAAGCTGATGCCAACGATTTTTGCCTGCAATGGATCAAGACTGGTGGTTTCGGTATCGACCGCAGCAATCCCGGCAGCATCCAGCTTGGCCAGCCACTCGTCCAGCTGCGCGCTGGTGAGAATGGTCACATATTGCCGCTCGGCCACAGCCCCAAAATCAAACCCGCCCTGCACGCCGCTCTGGGATTGGCTTGCAGCCTGACTGGAAGCCGCACTGGTATTGGCCTGCAGGCCAGCGCCCTGAATCTCGCGCAACCAGGTCTTGAATTCAAAGCGCTCGAACAATTCGGCCAGCTTGGCATTGTCTTGCGGCAACGGCGCCAGATCGGCCGGGCCAACCTCCAGCGGCACATCACATTTAATCGTCACTAACTGGCGTGCCATCGGCAGCCATGGCAGCGTATCGCGCAAGTTTTGCCCGACCACGCCGCCGATTTTGTCAGCGCAAGCGATGATGTTGTCGAGCGAATCGTATTCGGTGAGCCATTTGACTGCGGTTTTCGGCCCGACCTTGGGCACACCCGGCACGTTGTCCACGCTGTCACCGATCAGACTCAGATAATCCACAATGCGGCTCGGCGGCACGCCGAATTTGCCCAGCACCCCGGCTTCGTCCAGCAGCTCGTTGCTCATGGTATTGACCAGCGATACATGCGCATTCACCAGTTGCGCCATGTCCTTGTCACCGGTAGAAATCACGGTGCGGATGCCCTGGCGCCACGCCTGCTCGGCCAAAGTGCCGATCACATCATCAGCTTCCACGCCGTCTATGATGAGAAGTGGATAACCTTCGGCGCGCACGGCAGCGTGCACCGGTTCGATCTGTTGCCGCAGGTCATCCGGCATCGGCGGACGATTGGCCTTGTAGTCGGCATACCAGTCATCGCGGAAGGTTTTGCCCTTGGCGTCGAACACCACGGCACAATAATCGGAGGGCTGTTCTTTTTTGAGCCGCCGCAGCATATTGATGATGCCGTAGAGCGCGCCAGACGGGTGGCCATCGCGGGTGCGCAAGTCGGGCATGCCGTGAAAGGCACGATAAAGGTAGGACGAACCATCAACCAGCAGTAGCGTTTTCATAACAATATGGGGACTGAGCCGGAGTGCGGCCAGCAGACCTCTCGATAACAAAGAAGGTGACAAGAATATGAATTCGAAAGACAAACTACCCAAGATCGTAGACCCGGGCGTCATCGCACGTTCGTTTCAGGCGCGGGAATCCTGGCGGGTGTTCGAGATCATGGCCGAATTTGTCGAATCAACCGAACGTCTGCAGCAGATTCAGCCGGCAGTGAGCATTTTCGGCAGCGCCCGCACCGCGCGCGACCACCCATATTACAAGCTCACCGAAGAAATCGCACGCCTGCTGTCGGATGCCGGCTTTGCAGTGATTTCCGGCGGTGGCCCGGGCATCATGGAGGCTGCAAACAAGGGGGCGTTTTACGGCAAATCGCCGTCGATCGGCCTGAACATCCAGCTGCCGCATGAGCAGAATACCAATCATTACCAGGACATCAGCCAGACCTTCCGCCACTTTTTTGCGCGCAAGGTGATGTTTGTCAAACATGCCACCGCCTATGTGGTGATGCCGGGCGGATTTGGCACGCTGGACGAGCTTTCTGAAGCGCTGACGTTGATCCAGACCGGCAAATCCCGGAAGATGCCGATTATTCTGGTGTGCAGCCAATTCTGGGCCGGCATCGTCGACTGGTTCCGCGAGACGCTGGCAAAAGAAGGCATGATTGACCCGGACGACATGAACCTGATCCAGGTGATCGACGAACCGAAAGCGGTGGTCGACGCCATTTTCAAATTCTACGAAACCCGCGGCTTCGAACTGTCGCCAACCGAGCGCGAAATGCAGTTCAGCCTGTAATGAAAGAGACTTTGATGCGCCATTCACTGCTGCTGTGCGCCGGCCTGCTGGCCGCCCTGCCGGCCTTTGCCGAAGACACGCCCGACTCGGTTCGCGTGCCGCCACCACCGCCGATCAGCGGGCCGGATGCGGCCGCAGCAGAGGAAAGCAATCTGGAGCCGCAGATTTCGATTATCGAAAAAGACGGCGAGGAAATTCAGGAATACCGCATCAACGGCAAGTTATACAAAATCACGGTCAAGCCCAAGGTTGGCCCCGAATATCACCTGATCGACGATGATGGTAGCGGTGCCATGAAACGCACGGACAATATGGGCCCGAACATCAAGGTACCGCAGTGGGTGATCAAGAAATGGTAAGCGATTGTGTGATTGCGTGATTGCAACTCGCCAAGCGGGGGTAAAGCCCCTAAAATTGTCGCTGTTACGCCAAGAGGTTCTGTTGACGCAAGTTTCACGACTGCGTTTGACGCAATTCGGGATACAAAACAAGGAGTAAAGCGCGCCGTGCAGTGATCTGCACAAGCGGTTTACGACACGGTTTGGTGCCCGAAGTGCGTCAAACCCTTCGGGCTGGCAGGTAAAAACGCCATCCACTGCGTTACGCTCCTTGAAAATAATCCATTGTTATCAGCGTCGCGTGCCTTGCGGCTGGCGTTTTTACCTGCCAGCGCAGCCGCGAAACTTACGTCAACAGAACCTAGACCTAACTCCATGTCCGTATTTACTACTGTCACGCCGGACGAGATGTCCGCCCGCCTGAAACATTACTCGATCGGTTCACTGGTTGAGCTCAAGGGCATCCTCGCCGGCATCGAGAATACCAATTATTTTCTCACCACCTCGCATGGCCGTTATGTATTGACGCTGTTCGAACGCCTGACGATGCAGGAACTGCCGTTCTACATCAACCTGATGTCGCATCTGGCGCGTCACGGCATTGCCTGCCCGGCGCCAATCGCCAACCTGCGCAACGAACTGCTGACCGAACTCAACGGCAAGCCCTCGGTAATCGCCACCCGTCTGGCAGGTGAATCGGTGATGGAGCCGAACGCCAACCACTGCGCACAAATCGGTGAAATCCTCGCCGAAATGCACCTGGCCGGCCAGACCTACGAAGGCCGCATGAAAAACCTGCGTGGCCCGGAATGGTGGACATCCACAGCGCCGGAGGTCTATCCGTTCATGGCACCGGCTGATGCCGAGCTGCTACGCAACGAAGTGCATTTCCAGTCACAGCACCGTTTTGACAAGCTACCCGTGGGCGCCATCCATGCCGACCTGTTCCGCGACAACGTGTTGTTCGACGGTGAGCGCGTGGGCGGTTTGATCGACTTCTACTTTGCCTGCAACGACGTGTTGCTGTACGACGTGGCGATTACCCTTAACGACTGGTGCGTGCAGGATAACGGCGACATCGACCCGGTGCGGGCCCACGCCATGCTGCAGGCCTACAACGCGGTGCGTCCGTTCAGCGATGCGGAGGCCAATGCCTGGGGCGTGATGCTGCGTGCTGCCGCTCTACGCTTCTGGACCTCGCGCCTGTACGATCTGCACAAGCCGCGCCCGGCGGAAATGAACAAGCCGAAAGATCCGGCCCACTTTCAGCGCGTGCTGCAACACCACATTGCGCGCGATCCAAAAACCCTGTGGATATGATTCCCGCCCCATGACACTGGATCACGCAGCACTGGCGCAACATCGCCCCTACCTGCTGCGTTATGCCCTGCAGCAGTTGCGTGATGAAGGCCAGGCCGAAGACGTGGTACAGGAAACGCTGCTGGCCGCCCTGCAGGGCAATTTCTCCGGCCAGTCATCGCTGCGTACCTGGCTCACCAGCATTCTCAAACACAAAATCATCGACCTGATCCGCAGGCAAAGCCGCGAAGCGCCATTGCCCGGTGCAACGGATAGCGACGACGACACGCTCGACGACTTCGACGCGCTGTTCGACCGGCGCGGCCACTGGACCAGCGAAGACACGCCGCAAGCCTGGCAACAGCCCAACGCCGCGCTCGAATCAAAGCAGTTCTGGAAAGTGTATGAGGCCTGCGCACAATTAATGCCGCAACGACTGGCGCTGGTGTTCTCGATGCGTGAAGTGATGGATATGGATATCGACGAAATCTGTAAGAGTTTGTCGATCAGCGCGACTAATTGTTCGGTGATTCTTTACCGGGCACGCATGAGCCTGCGTCTGTGCCTGGACAAGAACTGGTTCGGCAACCCCGAGAAAGTTGGCTGACATGCTGGCCTGCAAACAAGCAACACAACTGGCTTCGGCGGCACTCGACCGCAAGCTCAGCGTCGCCGAGCAGATCCAGCTGCGTCTGCATCTGGCCATGTGTAGCGGTTGCCGCAACTTCAGCCGTCAAATCAACCTGCTGCGCCAGATCAGCCAGCGCCGCGCCGAACACAACGACGACGCATAATCATTTCAGGCAGGGCTGTAAGAAACCACCCAGCTACTGCGACAAAGCCCGTAACAGCAACATGCCGTATCGATGTGGCTGCATAAAACCACTGTTGGCAGCAATGCCGCAGCGTGTTCCGGTAGCACCTTCACAAACTGAAAATGGAGATACATAGCATGTCAAACCTGAAAACCCTGGTATCCGCATCCTTCACCGCCGGCCTGTTGAGTACGGGTATGGCCAATGCAGCCGACGGCAACCCGTTCCAGTCACAATTGTTGGAAAAAGGTTTCATGCTCGCCGAAGCAGGCAAAGCCCCGGAAACCGACAAGAAAACCGAAGGCAAATGTGGTGGCGATAAAAAAATGAAAGACGGCAAGTGTGGCGGCGACAAAGCCAAAGATGCCGACAAGAAAAAAGACGGCAAATGCGGCGAAGGCAAGTGTGGTGCCCGAATGAAAAAAGACACGCCGCAAAGCTGATGCCAATGCGCCACGACACCTCGCATCGACCAGAAACCGGCCTTGCCGGGCTTGGCTTGCGGCGCGAGCTGATCGACGAATTGCTGGCCGCCCCGGCCAGGCAGATCGACTTTCTCGAGCTGGCGCCGGAAAACTGGATGGAAATCGGCGGCAGCAGTCGCCGCCGCTTTCAGGCGCTGGCCGAGCGTTATCCGCTGGTGTGTCATGGCCTGTCACTCTCGCTGGGCGGCCCTGCGCCGCTCGACGAGGATTTTCTGTTACGCCTGAAAGCCTTTCTCGACGAATATCGGATCGAGCTTTACACCGAACACCTCAGCTACTGCAGCGACGACGGCCATCTCTACGACCTGCTGCCGATTCCGTTTACTGCTGAAGCAGTGACCTACGTCGCGCAACGCATCCGTCGCGCACAAGAGATTCTGGAACGTCCGCTGGCAGTCGAAAACGCCTCGTTTTATGTGCAGGCGCCGATCAGTGAGTTGAGCGAAGGCGAATTCATCCGCGCCGTGCTCGACGAAGCCGATTGCCAGCTGCATCTGGACGTCAACAATGTCTACGTCAACAGCGTCAATTTCGGCTACGACGCCAGCGCTTTTCTTGTGGCGTTGCCGGCCGAGCGCGTCAACTACATCCACGTGGCCGGCCATTATCAGCAAAGCGCAGATCTGATCATCGACACCCACGGTGCCGATGTGATCGACCCGGTGTGGGCGCTGCTGGGCGAAGCCTATGCCCATTGCGGCGTGCAGCCGACCTTGCTGGAGCGCGATTTCAACATCCCGCCGCTGCCGCAACTCTTGCTCGAAATCGGCCAGCTACGCACCATTCAGCAAAACTGCAAGCAGGTGAACCCTTGCCATGGCTGAACTGCCGCTTTTCCAGCAATTTCAAATCCAGTTCACCGCCCGGCTACGCAACCCGCAGCAGCCTGTTCCGGCGGGGGTTGACGCAGATCGTGCCGAAATCTATACGGAACTGCTGTTCAACAATCTGCGTGGTTTCATCGACGCCTGCTGCCCGATCAGCCGCGAGATTACCGGCGAATTGCGCTGGACCGAACTGATCCGCAGCTTTTACATTGAATACCGCTGCCATAGCCCGCTATTCCGCGATATTCCCCGCGAGTTTGTCCACTGGCTGCGCACTCAGCCAGTGCCCTTACTGCAACTTCCGCCATTCATTGCCGACCTGGCCCACTACGAGTGGCTGGAACTGGCCGCAGACGTACATCCGGCACACGTTGTCAGACGCGGGCCAGTGGCAGATGTATACGGCGCCC
>JAUPTR010000105.1 GCA_030917985.1 Pseudomonadota bacterium
GGGCTCATAAGCAACAAGGCACCGGGCGAATTTGGCTGCACCAACCACATCCAGCACCGCACGCAACTGCGCCAAAACAAGCAACTCTGCGGATCCCTGCTGGCGCTGCAAAAGCGTCTCTCCAACACAGACAACCGGCACCAGGTCTTTGGCCAAAGCTGCATCAACCTTTGCTGCGACATCGGCATCCGACTCGCCAAACAAAGCCCTTCGCTCAGAATGGCCGACGAGGACGTGCCTGACGCCACACTCCCGCAACATCCCGGCAGACACCTCACCGGTGTATGCACCGTGATCAAAACGGCTGAGATTCTGCGCGCCCAGAAAGATACCAGAACCCTGCAACAATTCTTTGACTTGCGACAAGAACACCAGAGGCGGGCATACTACAGCGCCTGCGGCGGCGGAGTCTTTGACGACCGACTGAATCAGTGAACGATTCGATTCAACCGAGCCATTCATCTTCCAGTTTCCGACTACCAGCTTGGCTGACACGCCGATCTCCTCATTCGCAAAGCCGCTGGATTATAGATGGGTAAAGGCGAGACAGTCAAACCGGCGGGCATAACCACTTTCAAATATGTTTGTAATATTTCTGCAATATACATACCCTAAGATTCGCTCCACAGTAGTAACCCATTGACTGACCTGGAGAACACTCAGATGAAAGTATTTGTTGCTCGCGGCATGATGGCTGCACTTGCCACCACGTTCACCTTCTCTGCTGCGACCGCCTTTGCCGGTGACATTACCGGAGCAGGCGCCACATTCCCGTACCCGCTATATGCAAAATGGGCTTCTGAATACAAGAAATCGACCAATATCGGCATGAACTACCAGTCGATTGGCTCGGGTGGCGGCATCAAACAGATTAAAGCAAAAACCGTTGATTTCGGTGCATCGGACAAACCGCTGACACCTAAAGAACTGGATGAAGCGGGCCTGTTCCAGTTTCCGACAGTCATGGGTGGTGTAGTGCCAGTTATCAATGTCGCCGGGATTGGCGCAGGTCAGTTGAAATTGACCCCGGAAACACTGGCCGACATTTTCCTCGGCAAAGTCACCAAATGGAACGATGCCAAAATTGCCTCCAGCAATGCCGGCGTAGCACTGCCAGATCAGGCGATCACTGTTGTACGCCGCTCGGACGGCTCTGGCACCACCTTTATTTTCACCAACTACCTCTCCAAGGTCAGTGCTGAATGGAAACAGAAAGTGGGCGAGGAAGCGTCCGTTCAATGGCCTGTAGGCATTGGCGGCAAGGGAAATGAAGGCGTTGCCAATTTCGTCAAACTGACTGCCGGCTCGATTGGTTATGTTGAATTCGCGTATGCAAAACAAAACAAGATGAATTTTGCACAACTGCGCAACAAGGATGGTCAATTTGTTGCTCCCAGCGAAGACAGCTTTAAAGCAGCAGCAGCTCATGCAGACTGGGAGAAGGCACCTGGCTTCTATGAAATCCTGACTAACGAGCCGGGCAAAGCCAGCTGGCCGATTACCGGTGCAACGTTCATTCTGATGCACAAGAATCAGGACAAACCTGAAGCAGCCAAAGATACAATCAAGTTCTTTGACTGGGCATATGGCAACGGTGACCAGACTGCTCTCGACATGGACTACATTCCAATGCCAGAGAACGTAGTAAAACTGATTCGCCAGGCCTGGAAGGCAAACCTGAAAGACGCAGCAGGCAAGCCGATTTTGTAATCTGACCAAGCCCTGGAATCAGATTTATCCTGTAAGGGGCCCCAGGGCCCCTTACGTCGTAAGACCGTACGATGGACACCCCGATGTCAGACTCATTAAGCGCCTCACAACACCGCACGCAGCGTCTTTATGACCGACTGTTTCAATACAGCACCCAGTTTTTCGCCTTTCTGGTGCTGGCCCTGCTGGCAGGCATTATTGGATCGCTGATTCATGGCGCCATGCCATCGATCAAAGCCTTTGGTTTCGGTTTTGTATTTACTGCAGACTGGGACCCTGTAACCGAGAAGTTTGGCGCACTCATTCCGATTTACGGCACCCTGGTTACATCGGTGATTGCACTGCTGATTGCAATCCCCGTCAGCTTTGGCATTGCCATGTTTCTGACGGAGCTGGCGCCGGCTTGGCTGCGTCGCCCTCTCGGTATTGCCGTAGAACTGCTGGCCGGCATTCCGTCGATTATTTACGGCATGTGGGGCCTGTTTATTTTTGCACCGTTTTTCTCGCAAAATGTACAGCCCTGGCTCAACACCCACGCAGCGGGCATCCCCTTGATCGGCCCCCTGCTGCAAGGCCCACCAATGGGAATCGGCATGCTGACAGCGGGCATCATCCTCTCAATCATGGTGATCCCGTTCATCTCTTCGGTGATGCGTGACGTATTTGAGGTGGTACCGCCGATGTTCAAGGAATCCGCCTACGGACTGGGCGCCACGACATGGGAGGTCATGCGCGGCGTAGTGTTGCCCTATACAAAAACAGGCGTTATCGGCGGCATTATGCTTGGATTGGGACGGGCACTGGGAGAAACCATGGCCGTCACCTTCGTAATCGGCAATGCACACAATTTCAATATTTCTTTGTTCATGCCCGGAAACAGTATTGCATCGTCGCTGGCCAACGAATTTACCGAGGCCGTCGGTGATCTGTACACCTCGGCATTGATCGAGCTCGGCCTGATCCTGTTTGTTATCACCTTTATTGTTCTCTCGCTATCGAAGCTGCTACTGCTCCAGCTCTCGAAGAGCGAGGGCAAACACTCCTAAGGAGCGCGCCCATGACCGCCCTCTACACACGTCGCCGCCTGGCAAACAAGCTGACCTTGGTCATGTCTTATCTGACCATGACATTTGGCCTGTTTTTTCTCGGCTGGATACTCTACACATTATTCCTGCACGGCCTCAGTGCATTGAAGCCGTCGTTGTTTACCCAAATGACCCCCCCTCCAGGAGAGTCCGGTGGTCTGGCCAACGCCATCCTGGGCAGCCTGCTGATGACCTTCTTTGCCACGCTCATCGGTACGCCGGTAGGCATCATGGCAGGCACCTATCTCGCCGAATATGGCACTCGTGGCTGGCTCGCGCCGACAACACGATTTATCAATGACATCCTGCTGTCTGCACCTTCAATTGTGATCGGCCTGTTTGTGTATGAGCTTTATGTCGTGCAGTTCAAACACTTTGCGGGTTGGGCAGGCGCTTTTGCACTAAGTCTGATCGTGATTCCTGTGGTAGTACGTACCACGGAAAACATGCTGCGCCTGATCCCGAACACACTACGTGAAGCTGCCGCAGCACTGGGAACACCTCAGTGGAAAGTTATCACTTTTGTCACATTACGGGCAGCACGTGCCGGCGTCCTTACAGGCATTCTGCTTGCGGTTGCACGCATTTCCGGCGAAACGGCACCTTTGCTGTTCACAGCACTGAACAATCAGTTCTGGAGCACCAACATGAACCAGCCTATGGCCAATTTACCGGTAGTGATTTTCCAGTTTGCCATGAGCCCATATGAAGATTGGCACTCCCTGGCCTGGGGTGGCGCCTTGTTGATCACGCTGAGCGTATTGACGCTGAATATTCTTGCTCGTTCGCTGTTCCGCCAGAAATCGGCCTGAGCGACGGAGCCCACCATGCATAGAGATCCAGTCATGACAGAACTGACCAATTCCGCATCCAAACTTTCGATCCGCAATCTGAATTTTTATTATGGCGCCTTCCATGCGCTGAAAAACGTCAACATGGAAATCCCGGAAAAACTGGTAACGGCGTTTATCGGGCCTTCCGGCTGCGGCAAGTCAACATTACTGCGTACTTTCAACCGGATGTACCAGCTTTACCCGAAACTGCGCGCCGAAGGCGAAATCAACATGAACGGCCGCAACATTCTGGATAAGGGTGTCGACCTGAATCTGCTGCGCGCCAAGATTGGCATGGTATTCCAGAAACCGACCCCCTTCCCGATGTCGATTTACGACAACATCGCCTTTGGCGTAAAGCTCTATGAATCGCTGTCACGCAAGGACATGGAAGAGCGCGTGGAATGGGCACTGCGCAAGGCAGCCCTTTGGGAAGAGGTCAAGGACAAGCTGAAGCAGAGCGGCAACGGGCTCTCCGGCGGTCAGCAACAACGTCTATGTATTGCCCGCGCCATTGCGGTCAAGCCGGAGGTTCTGCTGCTGGACGAACCAACATCGGCACTCGACCCGATATCGACCGCACACATTGAAGAACTGGTGCACGAACTGAAGGAAGACTACACCATTGCCATCGTCACCCATAACATGCAACAGGCGGCCCGAGTATCTGATTACACTGCCTATATGTATCTTGGTGAGTTGATCGAGTTTGGCGAAACCGACGCCATCTTTACGGCACCGAAGAAAAAGGCAACCGAAGACTACATTACTGGCAAATTTGGCTAAGGAAGCGCTGATTTATTCGGCGAGCGGGATGAAGTGCAAGGA
>JAUPTR010000106.1 GCA_030917985.1 Pseudomonadota bacterium
CAGATCGTCGGCATGGGCGAAGCATTCCGTATTGCCCGCGAAGAAATGCAGGCAGAAAACGAACGTATCCGCATGTTGCGTGACCGACTGTGGGCGGGTCTGTCGACAATTGACGAGGTGTATATCAATGGCGACCTGGAACAGCGTGTGCCACATAACCTCAACGTCAGCTTCAACTTTGTCGAAGGTGAATCACTGATCATGGCGATCAAGGATCTGGCGGTATCGTCCGGATCGGCCTGCACCTCGGCCAGCCTGGAACCCTCGTATGTATTGCGCGCGCTGGGCCGCTCCGACGAACTGGCTCACAGCTCGATCCGTTTCACCATCGGTCGCTTCACGACCATTGAAGAAGTCGATTACGCGATCCAGCTGCTGCAGCAGAAAATCGGCAAGCTGCGCGAGCTTTCCCCGCTGTGGGAAATGCACCAGGAAGGCATTGATCTGAATACCGTGCAATGGGCGGCACACTGATTATCTAGGAGTACATCATGGCTTACAGCGACAAAGTTCTCGATCATTACGAAAATCCGCGCAACGTCGGCACGTTCGACAAGGGTGATGGTTCGGTCGGCACCGGCATGGTGGGTGCACCGGCTTGCGGCGATGTGATGAAATTGCAGATCAGGGTCAACGAAGAAGGCATCATTGAAGATGCAAAATTCAAAACCTATGGCTGCGGCTCGGCAATTGCCTCATCGTCACTGGTCACAGAATGGGTAAAAGGCAAAACACTGGATCAGGCACTGGATATCAAGAACACCCAGATCGCCGAAGAACTGGCCCTGCCACCGGTGAAAATCCACTGCTCGATTCTTGCGGAAGACGCCATCAAGGCAGCGGTAGCCGATTACAAAGCCAAACACAACGATTGAGCCGGGAGCAAAGACAATGGCCATATCTGTTTCGCAAAGTGCAGCCAAACATATCAGCGATTTCCTCAGCAAACGCGGCAAGGGTATGGGCATTCGCCTTGGCGTACGCACCTCGGGTTGCTCGGGCATGGCATACAAGCTGGAGTTTGTCGATGAACTGCATGACGGAGATATCGAGTTCGACAGCAATGGTGTCAAGGTTTATACCGACGCCAAAAGTCTGACATATCTGGACGGCACCGAACTTGATTTTGTGCGTGAAGGCCTGAACGAAGGCTTCAAGTTCAATAATCCGAACGTCAAAAACCAGTGCGGTTGCGGCGAAAGCTTCAACGTCTGATTACCGGCAGTGCCCGCCTGTTATGATAGCGGCGGGCAATCCCGCCGTTTTCATTCGGACTATCGGCATCATGTTGATCGACTTCAGCAAAAACCATTTTGAACTGTTCGGCCTGCCGGCCAGCTTCCAGCTGGACATAACCCAGCTGGAGCAGGCCTATCGCCAGTTACAGGCGCAAGTACATCCGGACAAACACGCACACCTGGGCGAAACAGAAAAACGCCTGGCACTGCAATGGGCCACCCAGGCCAACCATGCCTACCAGACATTGCGCCAGCCGCTGGCCCGGGCGCGTTATCTGCTGCAGCTGAACGGCATCGACACACAGGAAGAAACCAACACCGCAATGCCGGCCGATTTCCTGATGGAGCAGATGGAATGGCGCGAAGCCATTGGCGATGCCAAGGCAGCACAAGACATCACCGAACTGGAGGCACTGTCACATCGCCTGCGCCGCGAAGTTCAGCAGATGCAGCAAGTAGTGGCGCAGTTGCTGGATGAACAGCAAGCCTATGCCAAGGCGGCAGAACTGGTACGCAAACTGCGCTTTTTCGAGAAACTCGATAGCGAACTCGGCGATGCCATCGAAGCAGCCCTGTAATCAAAGTTACGCCACAATCTCAAGGATCAGATCATGATGCGGATTATCCTGGCAACAATCACTGCCGCCTTGCTTGGTGGCTGCGCCCACTGGCATAACGCGCATGGCGAACACGCAGGGCATGGCGACATGGCCGCCTGCCAGGGGCAAGGCAAGGAAGGCGAGATGTGCCCGCTGCGTAACAAGGAAGCCGCTAACGCCGGCATGCCGGATTGCTGCAAGGGCAAGAAGGCCCCCGGCAGCAATAACTGATCCCACCTTCATCCAACCGATCGCCCGGATTAATCTGAATGGCTCTCCTGCAAATCGCCGAACCCGGCATGTCCACCGCACCTCACCAGCACCGGCTGGCAATCGGTATTGATCTCGGCACCACCAATTCACTGGTTGCCACCGTGCGCAATGCCAGCGCCACCGTGCTGAGCGATGAAATGGGCAGAGCCTTGCTGCCGTCAGTGGTGCACTACGGCCGCCATGGTGAAGTTGATGTCGGCTACAGCGCACAAAATGCCCAGAGCAATGATCCGCATAACACCATCGTATCGGTGAAACGCTTCATGGGTCGGGGCCTGAATGATATCAGCGGCCACGATAGCCTGCCCTATCAGTTCATCGACACACCGGGCATGTTGCAACTCAAAACCGTGGCCGGACCAAAAAGCCCGGTGGAAGTGTCGGCAGATATTCTCAGGCGCCTGCGCGAACGCGCCGAAGCCACACTGGGTGGAGAGCTGACCGGTGCAGTGATCACGGTGCCGGCCTATTTTGACGATGCCCAGCGCCAAGCCACCAAGGATGCGGCGACACTGGCCGGCCTCAACGTATTGCGCCTGCTCAACGAGCCCACCGCAGCGGCAGTAGCCTATGGCCTGGACAACGGGTCAGAGGGCACCTACGTGGTGTATGACCTTGGCGGCGGCACCTTCGATGTATCGATTCTCAGACTGTCGCGCGGCGTATTCGAGGTATTGGCCACCAGCGGAGATTCTGCGCTGGGCGGTGACGATTTCGATCACCGCGTATATTGCTGGATTCTGGAACAATCCGGCCTGTCACTCTTGTCGGCCAAAGACACGCGACTGCTGCTGACCAAATCGCGCAACGCCAAGGAAGTATTAACCGCACACGGAGTCGCGCCGATTACGGCGGTGTTGTCTGATGGCTTTGTCATCGACCTGACGCTGACCAGCGAAATTTTTACCGACATTTCCCGTAGTCTGGTCAACAAAACACTGCTGCCGGTGCGCAAGGCACTGCGCGACGCACAACTGACAATCGACGATATTCACGGCGTGGTGATGGTTGGTGGTGCCACGCGTATGCCGCAGATTCGTCGCGCAGTGGCTGATTATTTCGGGCGCGAACCGCTCACCAATCTTGATCCGGACAAAGTAGTGGCGCTTGGGGCGGCGATTCAGGCCAATGCCCTTGCCGGCAACCGCGGCGGCGACGACTGGTTGCTGCTGGACGTTACCCCGCTGTCGCTGGGGCTGGAAACCATGGGTGGACTGGTGGAGAAAATCATCCCGCGCAATTCGCCGATTCCGATTGCCCGGGCGCAGGAATTCACCACCTACAAGGACGGCCAGACTGCACTGGCAGTACATGTGCTGCAGGGTGAGCGCGAACTGGTGAGCGATTGCCGTTCGCTGGCACGTTTTGAACTGCGCGGCATTCCACCGATGGTGGCAGGTGCCGCACGAATCCGCATTACCTTTCAGGTCGATGCCGACGGACTGTTGTCAGTGTCGGCACGCGAACAAAGCACCGGCATCGAGGCGCAGATCAGCGTCAAACCTTCTTACGGACTGAGTGACGACGACATCGGCCGCATGTTGCAGGATTCGCTGCAGCACGCAGGCACCGACATGCATGCACGCAGCCTGCGCGAAGCCCAGGTAGAAGCGCAGGCGCTACTCGACGCCATCAAGGCGGCACTGGCCAACGATGCCGACCTGCTAGGCAGTGACGAGCGCAGCACCATTGATCAGGCGCTGCAGACCCTGCAGCAGCAACTGCCGGGCAACGATGCAGACCAGCTCAGACGGGCGACCGAGGCATTGAATAATGCCACCACCGATTTTGCCGCGCGGCGCATGGACAAGCAGATCAACAAGGCGCTCAGCGGGCGCAAACTGACCACTCTGGAGTAAGGACACATGCCGCAAATCATCATACTGCCGCACCAGGATTTGTGCCCGGACGGCGCTGTCATCGAGGCCGAGAGCGGCACCAGCATCTGCGATGCGCTACTCGAGAATGACATTGAAATCGAACACGCCTGCGAAAAGGCCTGTGCCTGCACCACCTGCCACGTGGTTGTGCGCGAGGGTTTCAATTCACTGGAGCCCGCTGACGAATTCGAGGAAGACCGCCTGGATCAGGCCTGGGGACTGGAACCGACATCACGCCTGTCGTGTCAGGCAATCGTCACGGATAGCGATCTGGTGGTAGAGATTCCCAGATATTCGATCAACCATGCCAAAGAGTCACACTGATCATGAAATGGATTGAAGTTACCGAAATTGCCATCCAGCTGGCCGATGCCCATCCGGACATCGACCCGAAAACCGTCCGCTTTACCGATCTGCACAACTGGGTGCTGGGCCTGCCCGAATTCGACGACGATCCGAAACACGGTGGCGAAAAAGTGCTGGAAGCCATCCAGCAGGCCTGGATCGACGAAGTCGCCTGATTTAGCGCTCACGCCACGGCGCTGAACTACACTGAGGCTATTGTCCCAGTCAGTCCGGCGCCGATGTCACCCTCCCCTGCCCGCACCTCCCGTTTCAGCTACGCACTGTTCGCCTTGCTGCTGCTGGCATTGCTGGACATAGCCGGCCTCGGCTGGCTGGAATCGGCAGATCGTCTTGGTGGTGACTTGCTGCTGCGTTTGCATGCACGCCACCACCCCGCTCCAGACAATATCGTCCTGCTCGACATCGATCAGAAGAGCCTGGAAAACCTGCAAGCCGAAGCGGGTGCCTGGCCCTGGCCAAGAGCGATCCACGGCGAACTGCTGGCTGCCGTGCGCCAGCAGCAGCCGCAGGCAATCGTACTTGACCTGCTGTTCAACGAAGTTGACCGCTTTCGGCCCGATAGCGATGCCTTCTTCAACCAGCAACTGGCCGGGCCCACACCCGTCTATCTGCCGATTGCACGGCTGCCAGACGGCCAGCCCCTGCCACTGAGGCAATTACCCGCCACGCTGGGCATCGTTGCCGGAAAAGGCGCAGCAAACGATGCAGCATTGCCGCTGTTGTTGCCGCAAGCGCTGGAGCCACAACACTGGCGTGGCGGCCTGATCAATTTTCTGGAAGACGAAGACTCGATCGGTCGGCGTTACTGGCTGTATCAGTCGCAGGCGGGCTGGCGTCTGTATTCCCTGCCGGCGCAGATGGCTCGTGATTTTGGCTGGGCACTGCCGGCCGCCGACAACATGACGCTGCACTGGTATCGGCGAGGCAGTTTTCAGCACATCAGCTATGGCGATCTGTTTCAGGACCTCGGCCGTGAGCAGCGACAAAGGCCGGCTAACGAGCTCAGGGGAAAAATCCTGATTGTCGGCACCAGCGCCCCCGGCCTGCACGATCTGCGCCTGACCCCTATGTCGGCCACGCATTCCGGCGCAGAAATACTCGCCACCGCCATTGCCAACCTGCAGCAGGCAGACAGCCTGCAGCCGCTGCCTCGCAGCAGCCTGCTGCCGCTGTCTCTGTTACTTTTGCTATTACTCTGGCAGCGCTTCAGCCAGGCAGACCACTCCATCAGCCGTACCGGCCTCTCGCTGTTTCTGCTCAGTATCGCAGGCGTTGCCGGAGCATTGCTGGCCTTGCGCTGGCAGCGGCAGATTCCGGTTTTTACCCCCTTGCTGCTGGCCTGGCTGTATTTCTGGCTGGCGGCACTGCTGGCCTACCTGGCCGAACGCCAGCGTCGCGAGCAAGCGGTGCAGCTGTTCAGCCGCTTTCTTGATGCGCGCGTGGTCGATAATCTGGTGCGCAGCGGTGATGCCGAGCAATGGCAAGCCAGCCAGAGCCGCCCGGTAACCGTGCTGTTTTCGGATATCCGCGGTTTTACCAGCCTCTCCGAATCGGCACCGCCGGAGCAGATCGTCGATCTGCTCAACCGCTATTTCAGCCGCCAGGTTGCGGTGATTTTTCGCCACGGCGGCACACTCGACAAATTCATCGGCGATGCCATCATGGCCTTCTGGGGCGCGCCGACCGACGACGCCCGGCATGCCATCCACGCAGTTGACGCAGCGCTGGACATGGTGGACGAGCTGATGGCCTTCCGCAGCGAGCTGGGGCAGGCCGGTGCCCACTTCGACGTGGGGATCGGCCTGCACAGCGGACCGGCTGTGGTTGGCCTGATTGGTTCTTCGCAACGGCTTGACTACACTGCAATTGGCGACACGGTAAATCTGGCCAGCCGCATTGAAGGCCAGACCAAGGGCGTGGCGCGAATACTGGTTTCGCAGGCCACCCGTGAATTGTGCTCAGACCAGTTCGAATTCACCGATCACGGCTTACATCACGTCAAGGGGCGGGAACAGGGTGTACGCCTGTTTGAACCGAAGCGGAGAACACATTGAAGCACTGGCAAACGATGACCACCACACTGCTGCTGATGCTGGGTGCCTCGCTGCAGGCAGGCGAGCCCGGCACCATAATCAAAAGCAGCGAGCTGAAGAGCAAACCCTTTGCCGACGCCAGCAGCAGCGGCACTGTGGAAGCATCCACCCGGATCGACATCATCAGCCGCCAGGGCGCCTGGATGCAGGTCAAGCCAGCCAAAGGCAGCAGTGGCTGGGTGCGCATGCTGAATGTGCGTACCGATGCAGCCAGCCAGGCGGCGGATAGCGGCATCGACAAACTCGGCAAACTCTACAAGACCGGCAGCAGTGGCAGTGCCGTCACCACCGGCGTCAAAGGGCTGTCTGCAGAAGAGTTGCAACAGGCACATCCGAACCAGGCCGAACTGCAGAAAATGAACAACTATCGCAGCAACAATAACGACGCCCGGCAATTTGCCCAGCAGGGGCGGCTCTCCAACCAGCACATTGACTATCTGCCATAGGAGCACAGCACATGCGACTGATTCTCCCGCTTGTCCTGTCCGTTTTGCTTGGGGCCTGTGCCGGCGGACAACGGTTCAGCCTGAACCACATCGACCTGAACCAGGCAATGGCCATCGGACAAAACGTGGTAAAGGCCAGCTCCGATCTCAGCGATAGCGAAGAAATCGATCTGGGCAGCGGCATTGCCGCCAATCTGCTGGGCGCTGCACCACTCACGCAAAATGCCGAGATGCAGCGCTACGTCAACCGCGTCGGTCAGTGGCTGGCCTTGCAGACTGAACGCCCCGAACTGCCCTGGCGCTTTGGTGTGCTCGATTCGGCCAACGTCAACGCTTTTGCCACTCCGGGGGGGTATATTTTTGTCACCCGGGGATTGCTGCTCAGGCTGAACAACGAAAGTGAACTGGCCGGGGTGCTGGCTCACGAGATTGCGCATGTTCTGCAACGCCATCATGTCAGCGCCATCCGCAAAAGCGCCGGAGCAGAAGCACTGGCGGGCGTGGCCAACATGGCGGCGGCACAACGTGGTGACTGGCGCAGCCAGCAACTGGGCAAGCTGTTCAGTGCCGGCACCGAGCTGTATATCACTGGCCTCTCGAAAGATGATGAGCTGGCTGCGGATCGCGCCGGCGTCGTCATTGCCGCCCGTGCCGGTTATCATCCCTACGGATTGATATCGGTGCTGCAGACCCTGAACCGGATCAACCCGCAAGATGGTGCCGTGGCGCTGATGTTCAAAACCCACCCGACGCCAGCCAGCCGCATGGATGCGCTGGACCAGGCCATGGGTAACCGCATGGCGCGTTATGAAACGGGCGTGATCGACACGCCGCGTTTTGCCAAACTGAAAAAATAGAGAACCGGAATGAAACTGATCGCCTCGCTGACCTCACCGTTTGCACGCAAGATTCGCGTGTTGCTGCTGGAAAAGGACATCCCGTGCGAATTGCAGGTGGATATCCCCTGGAATGCCGATACCCGGGTGCCGCACTACAATCCGCTGGGCAAGGTGCCGGTGCTACTGAAGGAGGATGGACGGCCACTCTACGATTCGCCGGTCATCGCCGAATACCTGGACACCGTCATCACCTCACCGCAATTCATACCCGAAGACAGGTGCCGCGCCATCGACGTGAAACAGCTTGAAGCATTGGCTGACGGCGTGGTGGATGCCTGTGTCACGATATTCCTCGAGCGCAAACGCCCGCCGGAACGACAGGACATGGAATGGATCGACCGCCAGCAAGGCAAGATTGAACACGGACTCCAGGCGCTGGAAAAAACCTTGCTCGACGGCCCCTACCTGCTCGGAGAACAACTGACACTGGCCGACATTGCCTGCGCCTGTGCGCTGGGTTATCTGGACTTCCGCTTTCCGGATATCGACTGGCGTAGCGAACACCCTCGCCTGCTGGCTTACGCCGAGCAATTGTTTGCCCGGCCCAGCTTTGTCAAAACCCGGCCACCGCTTTAAGTCACGGCCATGTCGCAGCAGCTCTCTCCGGCGCCACTGACACCGGCACTGCTGACAACAGAGGCCGACGGCCCAGGCCAGCAAGCGTTGCTGGCGCTGGAGCAGAGTGCCAGCGAAGCACTGGCAGCGCGGCGCCCGTGGCTGCTGTTTGCCCCCCAACTGGAAGCGCAGTTCGAGCGCGACGCCACCGCCGAGCGGGTGGCGCGGTTTCGCGTGCTGGGGGTGATTGCGCTGCTGATCCTCAACCTGTTCAACATCACCGATCGCAGCATGTTGCCGGACATTGCCGAACAGGCAATGACCATCCGCCTGGGCATCCTCAGCCCGGTGATGGCGGCAGCGCTGCTGGCACTGTATCTGCCGGGTGTGGCACGCTGGCGCGAATGGATACTGGCGGCACTGGTGGTGCTGGCATCGGCCAGCCTGATCTATTTTTTCACCCAGAGCCGGCACCCGAACGCACTGCAATATCACACTGGAGTGATTCTGATCGTGATGTTCGGCAATATCGTTATCCGCCTGCGCTTCTGGTTCGCGTTTGCCACCAGCCTGTTGATATTGGTGCTGTATATCACCGGCATTGCCCAATTGCAGCACATGGCGCCAGAAATCAAGCTCAACAGCGACATGGTGCTGTTTTCTGCAGTCGCCATCAGCCTGGTGGCCAACTACCAGATGGAATACGACTCGCGGCGCGGCTATTTGCAGACGCTGCTGCAGCGCATCGAAGCGCTCAAGCTGAAGCGTTCACGCGATGAACTGGATCGCCAGGCCAAATCCGACCCGCTCACCGGACTGGCCAACCGCCGCTATTTCGACAGCCGCCTGCTGAACGAATGGAGTCGGGCCCAGCGCGAGCAGGACACAATCGCCATCATTTATCTCGATGTCGACAACTTCAAGGCCTACAACGACCACTACGGCCATCAGGCCGGCGACGAATGCCTGATCCGCGTCGCCCGCGAAATCAACGCCAGCGTTCAACGCAGCAGCGATGTCTGTGCGCGTTATGGCGGAGAGGAATTCATCATCCTGCTGCCACAAACCACACTGGCCAGCGCGCGGGCCGTGGCAGAAAGAGTGCGCAACGCCATCGAAGCCATCCAGTTGCGCCACGATTATTCGGATGCCGCCAAATGGGTCACCATCAGCTGTGGCGTCGCCTGCTGCGTTCCCAGGCCCGGCGACAGCAGCGGCAGCCTGATTGAAAATGCGGATCACGCACTCTATGCGGCCAAATCCGCAGGCCGTAATCAGGTTTGCATTCACACCCAGCAAGCAATCTCGGCAGCGTGAACATTTACCGATGACAACAACCAGAAGCCACGTTTACGGAAGCCGATGACCATGACGCTCCAGGCGATTTCCCGGTTTTTTTCCGGCACACCCTTGCTGACCCTGGCCGCAATACTGGGCGTCACACATGCAGAGGCCCAAGAAGTCACAATGGCCTTTGGCGAGAAAATTCCGCCCTATTGCATTCCGGAAAACGATTCAGGCATTGAACTGGATATCATGCGCGAGGCACTGGCGGTACGCGGCCACGTCCTCAAACCCCGCTACACCTCGTTTGCGCGGATTCCAGTCATGTTTGAAAACGGCACGGTTGACGCGGCAATGACCGATGCCGGCAAAAACCTGAGCGCTGCGGGCGGGCATTACGCGGAGCCAGCCATCATCTACGACAATGTGCTGATCAGCCTGAAACAGCGTGCACTGCAGATCAGGCAACCGACAGACCTGGCCGGACTATCGGTGTTATCGTTTGTCGGCGCCGCCAATCGCTACCCGGACTGGCTGGCCCAAGTGAAAAAACAAGGCCGTTACAGCGAACTGAACGATCAATCGCGCCAGGTATTGATGCTCAGCCGCAGCAGAGTCGATCTGGTACTCAGCGACCGCTACATTTTCCGCTATTTTTCCCGGCACTTGCAGCAAAGCCAAGGCTTTACCCCTCCGGCGGTGACAGAACACCAATTCGTCAAACTCAACCCGCAGGACTATCGCCCGATTTTTCGTGACCCGGCGATACGCGACGATTTTAATGTCGGGCTACGCCAGCTGAAGAAAAGCGGCCGTTTTGACGAAATCTACCGACACTACGTCGGCGGCATGGCCAAACCATAAGCAGGGCCTCGGGATTTACTGCACGGCACCACTCGCCTGCCGGCACGCCAAACTTGTCAGCCAACTGCCTAGCATCGACAATGGCATCCCTTTAGCCGGGCATCACCTGCCGCATATCACCATGGAAAAAATCGGATTTATCGGAATAGGCCTGATGGGCCAGCGCATGTGCCGCCGCCTGCTGGCAGCAGGTTATCCGCTCACCGTCTGGAACCGCTCCCCCGGCAAATGTACCGAGCTGGCCAGTGCCGGTGCCAGCGTGGCTGCCAGCCTGGCAGAGCTGGTCGCCAGCAGCGACCTGTTGTTCTGCTGCGTGTCGGATACCGCGGCGGTGGAACACGTGGTGTTTGGCGCCGATGCAATCGCAACACACGCCCGCCCCGGCCAGTTGCTGGTGGATTTTTCCAGCATCGAACCTGCCGCTACCCGCGATTTTGCAACACGCCTGCAAGCCAATACCGGTGCGGGCTGGGTGGATGCGCCGGTATCCGGCGGGGTGCTCGGTGCAGAAAACGGCAAGCTGGTGATCATGGCGGGTGGCAGCGAAGCTGACATAGAACGCATTCGCCCGGTGCTGGCCCATTTGTCGCAACGCCTGACCCGCATGGGCGAGGTCGGCTGCGGTCAGGTCACCAAAGTGTGCAACCAGCTGATTGTGGCGGCCAATGCCATGCTGATCGCCGAAGCCGTGGCGCTGGCGCAACAATCCGGTGTCGATGCCAGCCTGCTGGCACCCGCGCTGGCCGGCGGCTTTGCCGACTCGCTGCCGCTGCAGATTCTGGCACCGCGCATGGCCACGCAGACATTTGAACCGGTGCAATGGAAAGTGGCCACGCTGCTGAAAGACCTTGATAACGCAGTGAAGCTGGCGCGAGAAACCGGCAACAGCACACCGCTGGCCGCGCTGGCCAACCAACTGATGCGCCTGCACGCCGGTGGCGACAACGCCGTGCGCGATCTGAGCAGCGTCATCGAGCTGTATCACCCATGAACTTCAGCCCGGCAGCCAACAAAGCGGTTCCCACCAATCTGATCAGCGGTTTTCTCGGTGTCGGCAAAACCACCGCCATCCGTTATTTGCTTGCCCACAAGCCGCAACATGAACGCTGGGCGGTGCTGGTCAACGAGTTCGGCGAAATCGGCATTGATGGCGCCACGCTGGAGAGTGACCAGGGTGTCGACATCCGCGAAGTGGCCGGCGGTTGTGTCTGCTGCACCAGCGGGCCGATGCTGCGCGTGGCGCTCACCCGCCTGCTGCGCCAGCGGCCCGATCGTTTGCTGATCGAACCCACCGGCCTGGGCCACCCGGCCGGCATTCTCGATACCCTGCGCGAGCCGGGGCTGGCGCAGGCACTACAACTGAATGCGGTGATTACACTGGTCGATCCGGCGCAGTTTCTGGACGAAAAATACAGGCAGCACCCGGTCTACGCCGATCAGATCTCGCTGGCGGATGTGTTGCTGGCGAGCAAATCCGACCGCTACGACGCCGCCACCCTGCATCAGTTTCAGCAGCAGGCCGATGAGCTGTATCCGCCGAAACAACGGGTTGCCAGCATCGAAAACGGCGCCATCGATGCCGCCTGGCTGGATCTGGGCACCACCAGCCAGCGCACGGCCGAACATCCGGATGCACACCGCAAACTGTTATCGCCACTGCAGCCGCGCACGGGCGATACCGAACCACTGGTGCCCAGCGCCGACGAACCGCTGATCTGCCGCAGCAACCACGGTTTGGGCAGCCATAGTTGCGGTTGGCTGTTTGCGCCGCAATTCCAGTTTCACCTGCAGAAGCTGAAGCACTGGGCCGACGACCTGGCCGAGCTGGCTGCAGCTCAGCACGTGCCGCTGACACGCGCCAAAGGCGTGTTCCGCTGCGGCGACAAATGGTGGTGGCTCAACTGGACACCGCAAGACCACAGCTGGCAAGCCATTGCCTGGCGCCGCGACAGCCGCTGCGAACTGATCGCCGCCGACAGCGCCGGCGAGCCGGACTGGCAAGCCTTTGCCTGCTCTCTGCTGAGCACGCTCAGCGTCGATCCACGCATCAACAACTAAAGCAGACCATGTCGCACGCCGATCTTGCCACCATTCGCCACTACCACCGCCTGAGCAAACATCTGCCGGAGCGTTATGCCCCCGGGCCGGGGCAACTGGACTGGAAAAACCAGCCGAACCCGTTCCGCCGCTTTGCCGGCAGCACGCTGCTGCCCTTGCCCATGGCCCGCCATGGCGGGCTGCGTTATCGGCAGCTCTACACCCCGGCTACGGCCCCGCAAGCATTGACACTGGAAGCGCTCGGCGCACTGCTGGAACTGGGCCTGGGCCTGTCGGCATGGAAAGAAATCGACGGCAGCCGCTGGGCGCTGCGCAACAATCCATCCAGCGGCAACCTGCACCCCACCGAAGGCTATGTGGTGTTACTGCAGGCGCTGTCGCCGACCATGCCAGCGGGTGTGTATCACTACGCCCCGCACGAACACGCACTGGAGCAACGCGCCATTTTCGGCGATGCGGCAATAGCCGAACTGCAGGCGCTGTTGCCCGGTATTCCGGCCTTGCTCGGCCTCAGCTCGGTGCACTGGCGCGAGGCGTGGAAATACGGCGAACGTGCCTTCCGCTATTGCCAGCACGATGTCGGCCATGCCACTGCCGCGCTGGCTTTTGCCGCGCGCACCGTGGATTGGCCGGTTCACCTGCTCTACGGCGCCGACGACAATGCCATCGCCGCGCTGCTGGGGCTGGATCGGAGCGCTGACTTTGCCGACGCCGAACACGAAGCCCCCGACTTGCTGCTGGCACTGGGCGGCGATCCCGACAACTATCCGGAACGCCTCGGCATCAGCCATCTGCAAGCCGTGCTGGCAGACAGCCGCTGGCAAGGGCAAGCCAATCAACTCTCGCCGCAACATGTGGCGTGGCATGCCTTGCAACAAGTGGCGGAAGCCTCGCAGCAGATGGGCGGCTGGCCCACCGTGCGGCTGCCGGCGGCCGTTGCAGCCGAGGCAGCATCCACAGACGACAATCCGGATGCGGTGATGACCATTCGCCTGCGGCGCAGTGCGGTATCGATGGATGGCAGCAGTCGCCTGACACAAAGCCAGTTCCGCGAGCTGCTGCAACGCTTGATGCCGGCCGACACGCCGCCATGGCAGGCGCTCCCCCTGCCGCCGGCGGTGTCGCTGCTGCTGTTTGTGCACCACGTGCAAGACCTGGCGCCGGGCCTTTATCTGCTGGCACGCGGCAAGTATCACGCGCAACGGCTGCAGCAGCAACTGCGCACCCCGCATCTGGGCTGGCAGGCCGTGCCTGGCTACAACGTGCCGCTGTTTTGCCTGAGCCACAACACCGACTGGCGCGACGCAGCGCAGCTGGTTTCCTGCCGTCAGGAAATTGCCGCAGACGGCGCACTGGCCGTGGCGATGCTGGCCGACTTTGATGCCACGCTCAGCGACATCGGCCCCGGTGCCTACCGCAGCCTGTTCTGGGAATGTGGTCTGCTGGGACAGATTCTGTATTTGCAGGCAGAAGCCGCCGGCCTCTCCGGCACCGGCATTGGCTGCTTCTACGACGATTTGCTGCACCGGATCATCGGCCTGGATCTGGAAGAAGAACAGTGGCAAAGCCTGTATCACTTCACCATTGGCGGCCGCGAAGAAGACCGCCGCTTGCGCAGCAGCGCGGCCTACGCTCATCTGCAACGATAGGAGGCTACGCTGCAAGCCGCGCCGGTATTGGCCCGCAGTCCTGCCTGCGGGGCAATAGCAGAGCGGGCCGCAGCGCAGGTGTGTTAGACACTGCGAGCAGTTATACTGGCCAGCAGCCCAAATCCAGAATCCGCCATGGCCAACGACATCCAGCAACTGAAAATCGATCGCAGCCCGCAACCGACTCGCAGCCGCCGCCCCGGCAAGCGCTGGTGGTGGCTGGCAGGGGGCGCAGTGGCGGCCGCATTGCTGGCCGCCGGCGTGTGGCAACAAGCGCCCACCGTGCAAACCGCCAGCGTGGCGCAGGCCTACCCGTCACAAGCCATCACCGCGCTCAACGCCACCGGTTATGTGGTGGCGCAACGCAAGGCATCCATCGCCTCGAAAGCCACCGGCAGGCTGGAATGGCTGGGCGTGCGCGAAGGCAGCATCGTCAAGCGCGGCGATTTGCTCGCACGCCTGGAAAACAGCGACCTGCAGGCCAGCGTTGATCAGGCCCATGCCAATGTTGCCGCTGCCAAGGCCAGCCTGAAGCAGGCACAGGCCGAGCTGGACGATGCCGGCAACGCGTATCGCCGTGCCCAGGGTTTGCTGGCGCAACAATTCATCTCTTCTGCCACGTTTGACGAAGCCCAGGCCCGCCTCAACCGCGCCCGTGCCGGCGTAGCCGTGCAGCAGGCCAATATCACTGCGGCCGAAGCCGCACGCACCGCGACGCAGGTGGCGCGCGACAATTCGGAAATCCGCGCCCCGTTTGCCGGGGTGATCCTCACCAAAAACGCCAATGTCGGTGATGTGGTGGCGCCCTTCTCCAGCAGCGCCGAGGCCAAGGCGGCGGTGGTCACCATGGCCGATCTGGAAACACTGGAAGTGGAAGCCGATGTCAGCGAAGCCAGCCTGGCCAAGGTGCGCATCGGCCAGCCCTGCGAGCTGCAATTCGACGCGCTGCCGCAAACGCGGCTCAAGGGTGTGGTCAACAGCATGGTGCCGGCAGTCGATCGCAGCAAGGCCACGGTCACGTTCAAGATCCGTTTTGTTGAACGCGACCCGCGGGTGCTGCCGGAAATGAGCGCCAAAGTGGCCTTCCTCACCCGCGAATTGCAGGCAGCAGAACGCACGCCGCGCATCACCGTCAACCCGACTGCGCTGATCGGCCAGCCGCCACAGCAGCAGGTGTGGGTAGTCAGCGACAATCGACTGCAGCAGCGCCAGGTGCAAACCGCCGGGCAACTCGGCGACTTTGTTGTCGTC
>JAUPTR010000012.1 GCA_030917985.1 Pseudomonadota bacterium
TGAGCCCTCTTTGCCGGTGCCCCCCCCGCACCGGCTTTTTTCATTCTCGGCGGTGGCTCAGTATAATCCGGGCATGCAAGCCACCCGGAAGCCCTTTCCATGCCGACCCTGATGCGCGCCGACCTGCTACTCGTAGAGCGAGGCCTGGCTCATTCGCGTACCGCTGCACAAAACCTGATCGACAACGAGCGGGTGTGGCTCGATTTGCCAGAGGGCCGCAGCCTGGTCAACAAATCGAGCCAGAAGCTGGCGGATGATACCGGCCTGTTCATCGTGCCTGATCCGGCGGATCGCTTTGTTTCGCGTGGCGGCCTGAAAATGCAAGGCGCGCTCGATCATGTACAACTGGATGTCAGCGGCCTGCAGGTACTGGATCTGGGCATCTCTACCGGCGGCTTCAGCGATTGTCTGCTGCAGGCCGGTGCGGCCAGCATTGTCGGGGTGGATGTCGGGCATAGCCAGCTGGCACCAAAACTGGCCAGCGATGTCCGCATCACCCTGTTTGAAGGCGTGAATGCGCGCCATCTGCAGGCGGCTGAGCTGGGGCTGGATCCGGCACAGCCAGGCATCGATCTGATTGTGATCGACGTGTCATTCATTTCGCTGAAACTGGTGCTGCCGTCAGCGATACCGCTACTGCGACCCGGTGGCCATGTGCTGAGTCTGGTAAAGCCGCAATTCGAAGTTGGCCGAGAAGGTTTGAGCAAGGGGGGCATCGTCAAGGACGAACGCCTGTATCCGTACGTGCAACGCAATATTACCGACCTGTGCCAGCAACTCGGGCTGCAGGTTCGGGATTTCTTTGACAGCCCGATCAAGGGTGGCGACGGCAACCGCGAGTTTTTCGTGTTTGCCGGCAAACCCGATCTCTGATCACGCGGCGCCTGTTTCACGTGGAACAGGCCGTCAGCCCAACAGGAGAACCTTTTGGAACACATCCTGCAAGCATTGATAGAAGGCACGCCCAGTGCCGATATCCAGCCACTGGTAGAACTGGTGGATGCCCTGCGACCGAAACGCTGCGACGATATTGCGGCCGCCACCAACAATTTCCAGGCGCTGACCTTTCTGCTCAACAAACACGCGGAATACCGCAAGGCATTTCGTCATTACCTGTTTGAGCTGGTTTCCAAGCGCAACGCCATCCACTTGTTTACCGATGTTGGCATTCTGCCGAATGCCAGCTTTGGCTCGGAGCTGAAACGCAAACTGGGCTTCAAGCTGCTGCCGCCAGCCTACAACGATAATTATCTGCGTGATGTGCTGGGACAAGTGTTTCATCAAAAAACCGACCATGTCTGGTTCAACGCACTGCCGGAAGATATCTGGGAAGACGTGGCAAATGCGCTGGCCCTTGATGCCGGCGACGAACCATCGAGTGGCATGCACTTCAGGGGCGAGTTGCTGGATGCCGTGCAAGTCCTGTCCTACCGGATCAGCTCCATCGGCCTGGAGCCGGAGCTGGTGCGCAATTATCCGGCAATCGAAGAATATGAATCGCCGTTCCTGATGCAGAACGTGGAAGTGCGGCGTTATCTGGACAGCCAGTGGCAGGCCATCCACGACACCAGCACCACCCCGGAGGATACGCGACAGATACTGGTGCTGCTGGATCAGTGCCACGTTGTGATCGACAAGGCGCGCAAACATGCGCAACAAAACGGCGTCAGCGTCAGCTTCACCTATCTGCTGCAACGCCTGAAACAAAGCGAGCAACGCCTGCGCACATTGCTGGCGCTGCTGGATCTGGAAGACAGCCGGCAACGCCGGCAACTGTCTCTGGCGCTTTTGCGTGAATTGCTTTACGCCGACAACCACAAATACGATCTACGCAATTTCATCTCCAGCAATGCCGAACTGCTGGCAAACAAAGTCACCGAACATGCCAGCAAAACCGGCGAACACTATGTCACACACAGCAAGGCCGATTATCTGCAGATGCTGCGCGCCGCAATGGGCGCCGGTCTGATTATTGGTTTCATGGCGCTGATCAAGATCGGTTTCGCCAAACTGAAAGCGCCACCGCTGGTCGAGGCCTTTTTGTTCAGCATGAACTATTCGCTCGGCTTCATGCTGGTGCATGTGCTGCATTTCACCATTGCCACCAAGCAGCCGGCGATGACCGCCGCCCACATTGCCGAGCAGATACGCGAAAGCAATGGTGGCGAGGCAACGGTGGAAAGTATCGCCGATCTGGCAATCAAGGTATTCCGTACCCAGTTTGTGGCGATTCTCGGCAACGTCTGCATCGCCATGCCCACCGCCTATGTCATTGCCCTGTGCGGCAGCTGGCTGTATGGCGGGCACTGGATCACACCGGAAAAAGCACAGCACCTGTTACACGAACTTGACCCGCTGCGTAGCCTGGCACTGTTCCATGCGGCAATTGCCGGCGTGTGCCTGTTTCTGGCCGGGCTGATCTCGGGCTACCACGACAACACCGCGATTTATCACCAGATTCCCGAGCGCATCGCCCAGCTGCCCTGGCTGCGCCGCCTGTTCGGCGCGGCACGCGCGCAGCGACTGGGCAACTACCTTGGCGACAACCTCGGCGGGCTGGCGGGCAATTTCTATTTCGGCATCATGCTCGGCTCGATCGGCACGCTGGGCTTCATCCTTGGCCTGCCTATCGATATCCGTCACATCACCTTCTCTGCCGCCAACTTTGCTTACGCACTGGTGGCACTGGATCACCAGATCGGCTTTGATACAGCGCTGACATCGATGCTCGGAATCGTCGGCATCGGCAGTGTCAACCTGCTGGTGAGTTTCGGGCTGGCACTGTTTGTCGCGCTCAAGTCACGCCGGGCACGTTTCAATCAGAAGGGTGCGTTTGTGCGTGAAATGGCCCGGCGCTTCATGCGCACGCCGGGGCAGTTTTTTATGCCGCCACGCAACGACGATCAAGCCGGACAGCAGCAATGAAAAAGGCGACCCGAGGGTCGCCTTCTTTGATCATGGCAACAGCGCCTTAACGTCGGCTCTCATCCACCAGCGGCAGCAAATGCTGGCGCATGTCACGTTTGATCTGCGCATAGGTACGGCGATCCTTGGTGGCCAGTTGTGCCGCCATTGCCAGGGTTTTCGGCAGCAGGTCTTCAGCGCCGAAAGCGGCGTCAACGATACCACGCTTGGCGGCTTCTTCACCGCCCACCGGACGGCCGGTCAATGCCATTTCAAAGCGCAGTTGTTCATTGCGCAGCAGGTTGACGCTGGCCAGCATGGCCGGAGTAAATGCCAGCTTGATGTCTACTTCCGGAAAACAGAAAAAGCCACGGTCGGCACGCATGGTGCGGAAATCACAGGCCGACGCCAGCAGCGCACCCCCGCCATAAGCATGGCCGGTCACACAGGCGATGGTCGGGAAGTTGATCAGCGCCACACGCATCAACAGTTGATCCAGACGCGCACCAAAATGCGAGAACAGGTATTCCATACCCTTCGATTTGATGTACTCCAGATCGATGCCGTTGCTGAAGAATTTCGGGTCTTCGCTGGTAATCACCAGTGCCGTGTTGCCCTGGCTGGCTTCAACCTCATCCAGTGCGGCATGATATTCGTCGAGCACGGCATCGGTCATGGTGTTGGCGCGTTCGCCGTGATTCAGTGTCAGCAGATAAACGTTTTCCTGTTTTTCCAGGCGCATGGTAGCCATCAGTACAACTCCTCAATACGATCAAAGCCAAAGTGTGCTGCATGATGCCGCAGCAGACGCGGCAAAGCAATCCAGCAGGTGCAGCGAAACTGCTACACTAGCGGCTTCCTTTTCCCAATCAAGCACCCGATGGACTTCGACGCTTACCAGGCTGCGATGATAGCGAGTATGAAAAGCCGCACCGGCAAAACGCTGGATGAATGGCTGGCATTAATCGGCCCGCAGCTGCCGGCAGAACGCAAAGGCCGGTTGCAATGGCTGAAACAGCGTTTTGACCTGAAACAGAACAGCGCCTACCTGATTCTCAGCCACCTCGACGAGATGGATGGCACCAGCCTTTATGCACACGGCGATGCGCTGCTCAATGAGCTGTTTGAAGGGCACGATGAAGCCCTGCACGGCCTGTATGATCGGCTGCTGGCGCGGGTCGGCAGCTTTGGCAACGATGTCAGGGTGCTGCCGCGCAAACATTATGTGGCGCTCTCGCGTGGCAGCCATTTTGCACTGCTGCGGCCGGTACGCAATCAACTGGCGATTGCACTGGCACTGCCTGCGAACACGCAACACCCACTGCTGCAGCCGGCGCGTGGCTTTGGTGATGTGCAGAAATTTCCGTGGCAACTGCGCCTGGATGCACAGCAATTGCTGACTGACGATATGGTTCAACTACTCCATCAGGCCTATGTACACAGCGCATGAAGTTTTGATCAGACCCGATGACCCGGCGCTGTGTGAGCGCATAACCGATGCACTGGCCAGTGATGGCTGGATCGTATTGCCCAGGGCGGTATCGGCAGAGGCTACCGCAGCGCTGGCAGCAGAAATCCGCCAGCAGTTTGCCGCAGGAGAATTTCACCGCGCCGGCGTGGGCAAAAGCGGCCAGCTGCAGGTTGTGAATGAAGTGCGCGGTGACCACGTCAACTGGCTGGAGCCCGACTCCGCCGCACCTTTGCAGCGCACATGGCTGGATTGGCTGCAACAACTCGGCAGCAAGCTGAATCGCAATCTTTTTCTGGGCCTGCAGGAATTTGAAGGCCACGCGGCCATTTATCCGCCCGGCAGTTTCTACAAAAAACATCTGGACCAGTTTCGCGGTACCAGCGAACGCAGCATCACCACCATCCTTTATCTGAATCAGGACTGGCAGCAGCAGGATGGCGGCCAGTTGCGGCTGTATCTGGATGATGATTGCCACGAGTACTGCGATATTCAGCCTGAAGCCGGTACGCTGGTGGTATTTCTCGCGGCACGTTTTTACCACGAGGTATTAACCGCGCAACGCGAACGCATCGCCCTCACCGGCTGGTTCAAGCGTCGCGCCCTGAGTTGATTGCACCAACGCCGGCCGAATCCGACGGATGCAGGCCGGGCAAGCAGCACGATGGCCATTGTTCACCCACAGGAGAAAACATGAAAAAAATTCTGCTCGCCACATTATTGTTGTCAGCAGCCGTCAACGCGCATGCCGGCCAGTTCAGCCTGAGCAGCACGGAGATCAAGCCTGGCGCCACCATCAAGAACGAACAGGTGTTCAATGGCTTCGGCTGCAGCGGCGGCAATGTATCACCCACGCTGGAATGGAAAAACCCGCCCAAGGGCACCAAGAGCTTTGCGCTGCTGGTGCACGACCCGGATGCCCCCACCGGTGGAGCCGGCTGGTGGCACTGGGTGCTGATCAACATTCCGGTCAGCGTCAATAAACTGGAGAGCGGAGCCGGTGCTGCCGACGGCAGCAAACTGCCAGGCGGCGCCAGCCAGATCAGCACCGATTTTGGTGGCCCGGGCTGGGGTGGGCCGTGCCCGCCGGTTGGCCACAAGCCGCACCACTACAATTTCACGCTGCACGCGCTTAAAGTAGACAAACTGGAACTGCCGGCAGGCGCCACAGCATCGCTGGCTGGCTTCATGATCAACGCCAACAGTATTGGCAAAACCACTCTCACCGGCATGTACGGCCGTTAAGCGGCAGCCTGTCGGCAACAAAAACGGCAGCCTTGGCTGCCGTTTTTGCGGATCAATGGGCGCCTTACTTCAATGCCGTGGCTTCCAGTTGCGCCAGCACTTTGCCTTCGCCATCCAGCAGCGTCAGGCTGGCAACGTCAAGACGGTAAGCAGCGACACGCTCCAAAGCCCTGGTGAAAGCCGCCTCGGTATCCATCCCGGTCGGGCAGGCCATCATGGTCACCGCCACGCCTTTGAACCTCAGCGAATTTCCCTGCAGTTCATACCCGCCCATCATGCGATTGCAGCCGGCAAAACCATGCATGCGCCCATCCTTGCCTCCCAGCACCAGATGTGGCTCGCGTTGCTGCTCTGCCAATACCACCGCCTGGCCATTCAGCATTTGCAAGCGCCAGTAGGTGTTCTGCAAATCCCAGCTGGCTTTTGTCGCTTCGGCAACATTATCGCCGCTACGGCACTGCATCGGGGTGCGCCGGCCGATGGTGAATGTCACCTCATCACCCTTGCCCCGCAGACTGTGCTGGGGCGTTGCATACAGAAACCCCGACGCCACCGGCCTGGCCGGCAACACCACGAGCTTGCCCGATGGCAACGCCACCGACGCCTGCGCCCCGTCTTGCGCGTAGCTCACTCGCAGTTGCGGTAATTGATCACACTGGTAAATCACCTCGCGCACCTTGGCCA
>JAUPTR010000107.1 GCA_030917985.1 Pseudomonadota bacterium
CACCCACAAGCCAATACCCACGCGCTTCTCAGCCCACCCCGCCTAGCCAAGAAACAACCGATACGCCGGATTCCCCGTCTCTTCCACATATTCATACCCCAACTGCTTGAGGAACTCGGCAAACTCGGCGTCTTCCTGCGGTGGCACCTGGATGCCGACCAGCACGCGGCCGTAGTCGGCGCCGTGGTGGCGGTAGTGGAACAGGCTGATGTTCCAGTTGAGGTTCATGCGTTCGAGGAAGTTGGTGAGTGCGCCGGGGCGTTCGGGGAATTCGAAGCGCAGCAGGCGTTCGTTTTCCACTTGTGGCGCGTGGCCGCCGGCCAGATGGCGGATGTGGGTTTTGGCCAGTTCGTTATGGGTAAGGTCGAATGCCGACAGGCCGTTTTGGGCAAACTGGGCGACGATTTCTGCGCCCTCGCTGCGATGATTGACCTGCAGCCCGCAGAGGAACACCGCTTCGCGCTGGTCGGCGTAGCGATAGTTGAATTCGGTGACAAAGCGGCTGCCGAGCAGTTTGCACATATTGCGGAAACTACCTGGCTGCTCGGGGATTTTCACTGCCAGCAATACTTCGCGCTGCTCGCCGACTTCGGCGCGCTCGGCCACGTGGCGCAGGCGGTCGAAGTTCATGTTGGCGCCAGAGGCAATCGCCACCAGCGTTTTGCCGCTGAGGCCTTCGCGCTCGGCCCAGGCCTTGGCGCCGGCAATCGCCAGTGCACCGGCCGGTTCCAGAATCGAACGGGTGTCTTCGAATACGTCTTTGATGGCGGCGCAGATGGCGTCGGTATCGACACGCACGATTTCGTCGAGGAACTGCTGACACAGGCGGAAGGTCTCCTGTCCCACCAGTTTGACCGCCACGCCATCGGCAAACAGGCCGACGTGTTGCAACTGCACGCGTTCACCGGCTTGCAGCGATTGGTACATGGCGTCGGAGTCGGTCGGCTCGACGCCGATCACCTTGATGCCGGGCTTGAGGCGTTTGACGTAGGCGGCGATGCCGGCGGCGATGCCACCGCCGCCGATCGGCACAAAAATCGCTTCGATCGGACGCGAGTGCTGGCGCAGGATTTCCATGCCGATGGTGCCCTGGCCGGCGATCACGTCCGGGTCGTCGTAGGGGTGCACAAAGGTGGCACCTTCCTGCTCGACAATGCCCATTGCGTGTTTGTAGGCGTCGTCGTAAGAATCACCATGCAGCACCACTTTGCCGCCACGGTTGGCAACGGCGTTGACCTTGATGCGTGGCGTGGTGGCGGGCATCACAATCGTTGCGGTGCAGCCGAGAATCTGTGCCGACATCGCCACGCCCTGCGCATGATTGCCGGCTGAGGCACACACTACGCCACGATCCAGCTCGGTCTGCGTCAGCTGCGCCATTTTGTTGTAGGCGCCACGCAGTTTGAACGAAAACACCGGCTGCATATCCTCTCGCTTGAGCAACACCTGATTGCCGATGCGGCGCGACAGGATCGGTGCCGGCTCCAGCGGCGTTTCGATTGCCACGTCGTAGACACGGGCAGTGAGGATGCGTTCGAGGTAATCGTGTTTCATGAGAGGTGCAATACCCGCGTAAATCAAGCGTGCAAGAGTAACAGAAGCGCCATTGTGCTGCCATTCGCTTACGGCTATGCTTGTGAATGATATAAACGGAATAAACGCAATGACTCAAGACGAAATGAAACTCGCGGTGGCCAAGGCCGCCATTCAATATATTCCCGATGATTGCATCGTCGGTGTCGGCACCGGCTCTACTGCCAATTTTTTCATCGATGAACTGGCCAGGATCAAGGGCCGCATCGAAGGCACCGTGGCCAGCTCGGAAGCCAGCGCGGCGCGCCTGAAAGCGCACGGCATTCGCGTGTTCGACCTGAACAGCGTCGACAAGATGCCGGTATACGTGGATGGTGCCGATGAGGTGAACCACTATCTGCAAATGGTGAAGGGCGGCGGCGGCGCGCTGACGCGCGAAAAAATCGTTGCAGCGGTGGCCGACAGGTTCATCTGCATTGCCGACAAGAGCAAGCTGGTGCCAGTGCTGGGGCATTTTCCGCTGCCGATTGAAGTGATCCCGATGGCGCGCAGCCACGTGGCACGCGAAATCCTCAAAATCGGCGGCCAGCCGATGTTGCGCGAGGGTTTCACTACCGATAACGGCAACATCATTCTCGACGTGTTCGGCCTGCAGATTGCCCAGGCGGCAGAGCTGGAGAAACAACTGAACCAGATCACCGGGGTGGTAACCAATGGCCTGTTTGCGGTGCGCCGCGCCGATGTGCTGCTGCTGGGCACACCGAACGGCGTGGAAATTATGACATAATCATTGTCATCACATATTCATACACGACAGCTATAGTCGGCGGCCACGTGCCGGATTGAACCGAGGAGAAACACAATGCCGCAAGAACACATATACAGGCAGTTTGATACAGAGCTGGAAACCGTCCGCGCACGGGTGCTGCAGATGGGCGGCCTGGTGGAAAAGCAGATTGCCGATGCCATCGAAGCGATGAGCAACGGTGATCTGGAGCTGATGAACAAGGTTGAGGAAGAAGACCGCCGTGTCAACGCCTTCGATGTCAGCATCGATGAGATGTGCCAGCACATCATCGCCCGCCGCCAGCCTGCCGCCACCGATTTGCGGATGGTGATGACGGTGATCAAGACCACCACCGATCTGGAGCGGATTGGCGACGAGGCGAAAAAAATCGCGCGCATGAGCAAGATGATTTACGAAGGCGAGCGCATCAATATGCCGCGTTTTCGCGAGATCCGGCACATGGCAACGCTGGTGCTGGACATGCTGCACAAGGCGCTGGATGCGTTTGCCCGCCTCGATCTGGCTGAGGCAGCACAAGTGGTGCGCGCTGACCTGCATGTGGACGAGGAATACCGCCTGATCATCCGCCACCTGATCACCTTCATGATGGAAGATCCGCGCACCATCTCCACCTCGCTGGAAACGCTCTCGATTGCCAAGGCGCTGGAGCGCATCGGCGACCACGCAAAAAACATGTGTGAATACATCGTTTATCTGGTCAAGGGCAAGGATGTGCGCCACACTTCGGTTGAAGAAATCGAACGCGAAGCACTACAGTAAATTACAAGGCTTTTAACCGTTATGCCGCGTGTCTCACACGCGGCTTTTTCATTTGGCGGAACCATGGAACATTCGACAATTGCCGCAGTTGACCTCGGCTCCAACAGCTTTCGCCTGCAGGTGGCACGGGTGGTGGATGATCAGATTTACCCGCTCGATACCCTGAAAGACCCGGTGCGCCTCGGCGCCGGCCTGACCGAAGACGAATGGCTGACCGAAGAGGCGCAGCAGCGGGCGCTGGCCTGCCTGCGCCGCTTTGGCGAACGCCTGCGCGGGCTGCCGCGCGAGGCGGTGCGGGTGGTGGGCACCAACACCCTGCGCGTGGCGCGCAATTCGGCCACGCTGATCCCGCAGCTGGAAGAAGCGCTCGGCGGGTTTCCGATCGAGATCATCGCCGGCCGCGAAGAAGCCCGCCTGATCTACCTGGGCGCTGCGCACAGCCTGCCGGCAAGCAAGGAGAAACGCATGGTGGTGGATATCGGCGGCGGCTCCACCGAATTCATCATTGGCCAGCAGCTCAAGCCGCAGAAAACCGAAAGCCTGTACATGGGCTGCGTCAGCTATACGCTGCGTTATTTTCCTGATGGCAAAATCACCGAAAAAGCCATCCAGGCAGCAGAAACCGCCGCCAGGATCGAGCTGCAGAGCATTGCCCACGAATTTTTTGCCGGCAACTGGCAGCAGGCAGTGGGCACCTCCGGCACGGCGCGTTCGCTGCAGGATATCTGCGAGCTGAATGATTTCAGCACCGGCGGCCTGACTTTTGAAGGCATGGAAAAAATCCGCGAGCTGTTGTTGAAACAGGGCAATATTCCGCACCTGAAAATCAACGGCCTGCGCCCGGATCGTGCGCCGGTGATTGCCGGCGGCTTTGCCATCATGTCGGCGATTTTCAGCGAGCTTGGTATCCGCAACATGACCTCCGCCAGTGGCGCACTGCGCGAAGGCGTGATGTGGGATCTGATCGGCCGCCATCACCACCGTGACATGCGCGACGTGACGGTGGCGCAGTTCAAGCGCCGTTATCACATCGACAGCGCCCAGGCAGAGCGGGTGGAGCAGCTGGCGCAGCAATTGTTTGCACAGATCAAGCCGCAGACCATTCCCGCCAGCGAATTCGATGCGCAGCTGATCAGCTGGGCCGCCGCGCTGCATGAAATCGGCCTGTCGGTATCACACACCGGCTACCACAAACATTCTGCCTACATTCTGCAATATGCCGACATGCCGGGCTTTTCCAAGCCGGAGCAACTGCATTTGTCGCGGCTGGCCGCCGCGCATCGCGGCAATCTGGCCAAACAGCTGGAGATCGGCAGCAGGCAGGAGTGGTCGCGCATCATTGCGCTGCGGCTGGCGGTGCTGTTCAACCGCAGCCGCAGCAAAAGCGAGCCGCCGGCCATGCAGCTGCAAGCCAGCGAGCAGGGTTTTGTCCTGACCATCTGCCCGCAATGGCTGGAAGCCCATCCGCTGACGGCTACCGCACTGAAACAGGAAGCCAGCTTCTGGCACAGCGTGGGACTGGCTCTGGAAGTGCGTGATGAAACAGCGCGTAGCTAAACAGCGCAAAAACAAGATCGGCC
>JAUPTR010000108.1 GCA_030917985.1 Pseudomonadota bacterium
GCGGGATGAAGTGCAAGGAGCCCGGCGCGCAGAAAGCGAGACATATCATGAGGATAGGCGAGCTTTCGAGCACCGCGCGACGCAGCAATTCGCCCGCGCAGTCAATAAATCAGCGTCTTCCAAGGGCCTGTGAACGCAGGTTCCCGTATATACAGCTCAACACCATTTATAGCTCATCACACCGGGCTTTACAGCCGCACGGAATAAAACAGAAATTGCTTATATTCTGTTCAAGCGCCCGCATTCTAACGGCCCCCTGCAGCCCTACAATTAATGCAGATCAACCAGCCCGATCTGCCTGGCGATTTCCACTGGGAACAATCCGCTGCGCCACGCCACAGACAGGCGTAAAAAAGCCGCCCGAAAAGCGGCGGCTTTTTGCAACAACAGTAAAAACAGGCAATCAACGGAACATTTCACCCTTGGCTGCCTTGTCCAGCAACAGCTGCGGCGGGTTGAAACGGGCACCGTAACGTTTCGCCAGCACCTTGGCGCGTTCAACGAATTGCGCCACGCCATACTGGTTGATGTACTGGATCGCCCCACCCGACCACGGCGCGAAACCGATGCCGAAAATCGAGCCGTTATTGGCATCTCTCACCGTTTCCAGCACGCCTTCTTCAAAGCAGCGCACGGTTTCGATGGCCTGGATAAACAACAGCCGGTCGCGCATGTCGCGGAACTGGATCTGCTTTTCTGGCTTGACGTAATGCTCGGCCAGACCCGACCACAGCTGCTTTTTGCCACCCGCCGGGTAGTCGTAGAAACCGGCGCCGGCGGCCTTGCCGGCACGCTGGTACTCGCCCAGCATCTGGTCGATCACTGCCTCAGCCGGATGCGCCTGCCATGGCTTGCCTTCGGCCTCCATGTCGGCACGGCTCTGGTCACGGATGTGCTGGCAGAGGCTGAGGCTGACTTCATCGGTGACAGCCAGCGGGCCAACCGGCATGCCGGCCTTGGCCGCAGCCATTTCGATACCCCACGGATAAACGCCCTCGCCCAACATGGCGATACCTTCGTTGACGTAGGTACCGAATACGCGGCTGGTGAAAAAACCACGGCTGTCGTTAACCACAATCGGCGTCTTGCCGATCTGCAGCACGTAGTCGAACGCACGCGCCAGGGTTTCCGGCGTGGTGTCCTTGCCCTTGATGATTTCAACCAGCTCCATCTTGTCGACCGGCGAGAAGAAATGCAGGCCAATGAAGTTGGCGGGAGTGGCCGATGCCTGTGCCAGGCCGGTAATCGGCAGCGTCGAGGTGTTCGATGCCACCACCGCATTCGGCGCCAGGTATTGCTCCGCCTCTTGCGTCACCCTGGCTTTCAAGTCGCGGTTTTCGAATACCGCCTCGATCACCAGATCGCAGCCGGCAAAATCGGCGGCATCAGTGGTAGCGTGGATCAGGCCGAGAATCTCGTCGGCCTTGCTCTGGCTCATCTGGCCACGGCTGACTTTTTTATCCAGCAGCTTTTTGCTGTAAGCCTTGCCCTTGTCGGCGGCTTCCTGCGATACATCTTTCAGCACCACCGGAATGCCCTTGCTGGCGGTGGCCCAGGTTATGCCGGCGCCCATCATGCCGGCACCAATCACCGCCACCTTGCTGACTTTGGATTTGGCGATATCTTTCGGGCGGCTGCCGCCGGCCTTGATTTCGTTCAACTGGAACCAGAAGCTGCCAATCATGTTCTTGGCGATCTGGCCGGTGGCCAGCTTGACGAAATAGCGCGACTCGATGCGGCTGGCGGTATCGAAATCGACTTGTGCGCCCTCCACGGCGGCGGACAAAATTGCTTCCGGCGCCGGATAACAGCCGCTGGTTTTGGCACGCAGCATCGCCGGCGCAATCGCCAGCATCTGCGCCACTTTCGGCGAGCTTGGCGTGCCGCCAGGCATTTTGTAGCCGTCGGCATCCCACGGCTGTTTGGCGTTGGGGTTGGCGAGAATCCAGGTGCGCGCCTTGGCCAGCATAGCTTCCGGCGTATCCGCCAGCTCGTGGATCAGGCCGGCTTCCAGCGCGGCTTGCGGACGCACGCGTTTGCCTTCCATCAGGAACGGGAAAGCCGCTTGCAGGCCCAGCAGGCGCACCAGACGGGTGACACCGCCGCCGCCCGGCAACAGGCCCAGCGTCACTTCCGGCAGGCCGAGTTGAATCTTGCTGTTGCTCAGGCAGATACGACGCTGGCACGCCAGTGCAATTTCAAAGCCGCCGCCCAGTGCCGCGCCGTTGATGGCTGCCACTACCGGTTTGCCGAGTTTTTCCAGCCGGCGCAGTTGGCCCTTGATGGTTTCCACCATCTGGAAAAAGACTTCGGCGTGTTCCGGCTGCGCCTGCACCAGCTCGTTCAGGTCGCCACCGGCAAAAAAGGTGGATTTGCCCGAAGTCAGGATCACGCCGGCGATGTCGGCTTTTTCCGCTTCCAGGCGGTTGATGGTTTCGCCCATTGCTTCGCGATAGGCGGCATTCATGGTGTTGGCCGACTGGCCCGGCATGTCGATGGTCAGGGTGACGATCTTGTCGGCGTCGATCTGGTAAGAAATAGCGTTGCTCATATTGATGTCTCCCCGGCTCACACGCGCTCGATAATGGTGGCAATACCCATGCCGCCACCCACACACAGCGTGGCCATGCCACGTTTGAGTTGCCGGCGTTCCAGTTCGTCCAGCAGCGTGCCGAGAATCATTGCGCCGGTGGCGCCCAGCGGGTGGCCCATGGCGATGGCGCCGCCATTGACGTTGACCTTTTCCGCTGGAATATTCAGCTCTTTCATAAAGCGCAACACCACCGAGGCAAAGGCCTCGTTCACCTCGAACAGATCGATGTCTTCCGGCTTCAGGTGCACCTTGGCCAGCGCCTTTTTTGCAGCCGGCGCCGGGCCGGTGAGCATGATGGTCGGTTCGGTGCCGCACAGCGCCACCGAAACGATACGTGCACGCGGCTTGAGGCCGAGTTCGTTGCCCTTTTGCTCCGAGCCGATCAGCAGCAGTGCCGCGCCATCCACAATGCCGGATGCGTTGCCGGCGTGGTGCACGTGATTGATGCGTTCCACCATCGGGTATTTCATCAGCGCGACGGCATCAAAGCCCATCTGCCCCATCATTTCAAACGACGGATTCAGTTTGGCCAGTGTTTCCAGCGAGGTGCCGGGTTTGATGAATTCGTCTTCGGCAAGAATGGTCAGGCCGTTGGCATCGCGCACCGGAATGATCGACTTGTTGAAATAGCCGGCAGCGCGCGCAGCGGCGGCCTTGGCTTGCGAATCAACCGCGAACTGATCGACCATCTGGCGGCTGAAGCCTTCCATGGTAGCGATCAGGTCGGCACCAATGCCCTGCGGTACAAAATCGACATCCAGATTGGTATGCGGATCCAGCGCCCACGGGCCGCCGTCC
>JAUPTR010000109.1 GCA_030917985.1 Pseudomonadota bacterium
ACACGAATCAGCGAAATCCCGTCGGCGTAGCAATGGTGGATACGTGCCACCAGCGCGCTACCACCGTTGTAGTTTTCCACCAGATGGAAATGCCACAGCGGACGACTTTGATCCAAGGGGGTGCTGGTCAGATCGCTGACCAGATTTTCCAGCTCCACCTTGCCGGCATCTCCGGGCAGGTCAAGCACCTGCAGATGGTTTTGCAGCGAGAAGAGCGGGTCGTTCTCCCAGTAGTGGGAGGCACCGATTTTCACCACACGCTGCCTGAATCGCTCGTAATGCAGAAAACGTTCTTCCAGAACTGCGCGCAATCGTTCGTAATCCATGCGCTCTTCAAACATCAGCACACCCACAATCATCATCAGGTTGGTACGCCGATCCATCCTCAGCCAGGCGGTATCGACACCCGACACGCCCTCGCGGTTGCCTGCTCCAATATCCCAGATCATTTTCATCCCATCCACTAATTGCATTACGCCGGGAACCCTGTTTTCCATGAGGCACCCCTCCCCTATGTATCTGCCGCCCAAGCGGTTAATTTATTGAGATTTGTTCGAGTTATTATGTGCCGGATTATAGCTTTGGTTTAGAGTTATCGCTCGAACCTTTTACACAACTGGAATTCTCCCACAAGTCGGCAAAACTTTCATTTGTCATATCACTGCGCGTATCATGCCGACACTCAAAAGCCGCCATGCCGGGCGCAGCCGGCGCCTGGCCACTGGCCAGCCTCAAGCCGAAATGGCAGGAGCAGTGGCAACAAGACAATATGCGTACCCCGAATCTCGCCAGTCGCATGTATAAGGGCGATAATAGAGGCCAGACCAGGCTCGGCCCGGCATCGGGCGACGAGTAGCAACCCACAAGGAACACCCCATGTCACACATCCAGATTGAACGCAGCCACAACAAGCCACACGACGAGGCACGCAAGCTGGCCGAACACGTAGCCCAGGAAATGGCCGACGAATTCGGCTTCAGCTATCGCTGGGAAGGTGACGTATTGCACTTTGACCGCACCGGCGTCGAAGGCAAACTGGGCGTCAGCAGTGACAAGGTGCACATCACAGCCAAACTATCGTTTCTGCTGCTGGCGCTGAAGCCCAGAATCGAAAGCGAAATCCACAAGTTTCTGGACGAAAATTTCGGCTGAATTCAGACAGACCGCAAGCACAGGCTGCAGGAAAACACTCAGGTGAGTGTTGGCTCGTCATCCAGCACAAAGGGACGACGGCGACCGGAATAAATCTGCTCGAGAATGCGTGATTCGCGCTCGACAATGATGGCAACAAATTCATCGGCACCGTGCATCGCCTTGAATGCATTAAAACCGCGTTCCAGGGCTGCCTGCAGTTCACCCAGCCCAGCCAGTTGAGCGGGCTTGCGTGACATGGTCAGCAACATGCCGAGCATCGGCTTGCGCACCACGCTATCCAGATCGTGGCCGATTTCGCGGATCAGCTCGATTTGCTGCCGTCGCAGCGGAAAGTTATCGCAACGCAAATACGCCTCGACATAATTGTCGGCATCGATTTGCGATACCTGCATCCGCCCGAACAGCTCCATGCACAGCCGGATATCCAGCGCCTGCGACATGACGTTCATCGACAGCGCATCAGCCAGCGGCTTGACCATGTGCTGCGGCAACAACTTGCGCGCCTTGTTATAAACGCGCTCAACCTGTTGATCACGTTGCGAATAGTCTTTCGGGCCGTAGAGGTCACTCAGAAAATAATGAGCAGGTTCGGCATAACGCGGATGAACCAGCAAGTCGGCATAAGTGTTGCGTAAACGCCCACTTTGCCACTCCGCAAGTTGCATGCGACATGGATCGGAGGAAGAAGCGTAGATGGAAGAGAAAACCTCCTCATCCATTTGAAAAATTGTGTCTTTTGTCATCGGGGGCGCATATAATCAGCACGCTGGCATGAACACCAGGCCACGTTTTGATTGTACCCCGAAAGAACCTGGCTCAATTCAAACAATCGTTTGACCTGAGTCAAACAATCAGACAAAACTTTGGACTAGATTGACAATAAGAGAAAAAGGATCTGCAAGCCGATTCGAGCCGCAGACCTGAAAAAACGTGTTGCGATATAGCTGGGCGAGGTTTCGAGAAATCACGCGTATTAAGTCTAGGAGGAAGTAAATGAAAGCCCTGAAAAAAAACGTACCTGAACAAAAACAACTGACTTCGGTGATCCTGGAATCCGCCAACCAGATCTGGCTGGCAGGCTTGGGCGCTTTCGCCCGCGCACAGGAAGAAGGCACCAAAGTGTTCGATACCCTGGTTGAAGCTGGCAAGGAAATCGAAAACACCGGCAAACGTGTTGCCGAAGAAAAGGTTGATGCTGTTGCCGGCAAAGCCAGCGAAACCTGGGACAAGCTGGAACAGGTTTTCCAGGAGCGCGTTGCCAAGTCGCTGAACCGTCTGGGTGTTCCGTCGAACGACGACATCAAGGCGCTGAGCGAGCGTATCGAGACCCTGTCCGGTGCAGTCAGCGAACTGATCAAGAAGGAAAAGGCAGCAGCCAAGCCGAAGGCCGCACCGGTCAAGGCGGCCGCAGCAGCAGGCGAAACCAAGCCGCAAGCCTGATTGGGCAGGTGACCCATGACTAACCTGCGTCTAACCGGGCCTTCGACACCGACATCTACCAGGAAAAGCCGTATCGGCTTGAATCTGGCGGGTGGCGGCCCGTTGGGCGGCATGTACGAAATCGGTGCCCTGTGTGCGCTCAAAGAGTCGCTCGACGGAATCGATTTTAATGAGCTCGACGTCTATGTTGGCGTGAGCGTGGGGAGTCTGGTTGCTGCATCGCTGGCAAACGGCATTTCGCCTGAATCGCTGTATCGCATCATGATCGGACACCGGGCGGCGGAGTTTGCCTTCCAGCCGGAGACATTCCTGCGCCCGGCTTTCCGTGAATACAGCCTGAGAGCCAGGAGTGTGCCGAAACTAGTGATGGAAGCCTTCATGACTTTCCTCGCCAACCCCGGCAACATCAGTCTGAAAGGTGCGTTTGCCACACTGGGGCGCGCAATCCCGACCGGTGTTTTTGACGGTGACCAGATTGCATACATGCTGGAACAGGTGTTCAACGCGGTTGGTCGCAGCAATGACTTCCGTGACCTGAACCACAAGCTGTATGTGATTGCCACCGATCTCGATTCTGGCCGCTCGGTCAAATTCGGCGCCAAAGGCCGGGATCATGTGCCGATTTCGCGCGCAGTGGAAGCCAGCTGCGCCCTGCCGGGCCTGTATCCGCCGGTGGAAATCGATGGCGAGTTTTTCGTCGACGGCGCACTGATCAAGACTTTGCATGCCTCGGTTTCGCTGGATGAAGGCGCGGACTTCGTGTTGTGCCTGAATCCTATCGTTCCTTACGATGCCAAGCTGTTCCCGAAAATTGGCGTGGTACAGCACGAGAAGCTGAAAAATGGCGGTTTGCCGGTGGTGCTGTCGCAGACCTTCCGTGCCATCATCCATTCGCGCATGAAAGTGGGCCTGTCGAAATACAGTGCTCAATACAAGAATGCCGATGTGGTGCTGTTCGAACCAAGCCATGCTGATGCAGAGATGTTCTTTGCCAACGTGTTCAGCTATGCCGAACGCAACAAGATTGCCGAACACGCCTATCAGCGCACACGGCAGGAATTGTTGAGCCGCGCGGACGAATTGCAGCCGATCTTTGCAAAACATGGCATCACCATGCGCATGGATGTACTGCGTGACCGCGAGCGCCATCTGGCGGCCGGCGTAAAAGAAGCACTGCGTGAAGAAGACGAAAAACGCAACAAGTCGCCGTTGCAACGTCTGGACGACACGCTGGCAGATCTCGAACGCTGGGTAAAAACGGAATCGGGCAACCAGAAACGCGCAGCCTGACCCCCAAGCATCTGGAAAATATAAAAAGCGTATTGCTCGGCAATACGCTTTTTGTTTATTTGCGGGCAAGGCAGCCCGGCCTGATCAGAACTCGATCAACTCACCCGGCTTGAGTTGCTTCAAATGTTTGCTCAGCAGCTTGTAGGTGTCGGCATCAAATACTGGCTGCCCCGCATGTTCGCGGATATGTTGCAGCTCTTCGTCAGAACGGGCCGTGCCGAGATAACACCACTGATCAATCACATGGACATCCGTATGCGCGCCAATGGCGTCGCTCTCGCGTATACCGATGGCCCCGGCATACGGCCACACCTGCACCCGCTGCTTGTTGAGTGCGCTTAACAGGCGGACGTTGTGCATGGCGGCATCTTCACGGCCAATACAAGCCCCTCGGCAACGTTTCAACTGATAGGCAAAACACGGCTTGGGCTGAGTGCGATTGGGCGCCTCAAGGCCGGTCTTGATCAGGCACAGCTGGTTAAACTCGGCGATCTTGCGCAGCGTGGCAACTGCATCGCGCTGAGAGCCATAAAGCCCGTACAGATGCTCCTGCAAGCCAAAATTGAGATCCCGCGCGTACACCAGCTCTGGCTTCAGAAAGCTGTCCTCTTGCGGCCGCAGCTGCCATGCGCACAAATCGGTATTGCGACGTAGCCGGCGATTGTGAGTGGGCTGCAAGCGCTTGATCAATCGCGACTCCGTGAGCAGCGCCCCCAATTCTCCGGCAGTTTCGACCCAATCCAGGCGCCGCACTTGTTGCGACAGCTGCATCTCCTTGCCGGCACTGTGGTCACTGCTGAAATGCTGCATGACGCGCTTGCGGATATTGGTACTTTTGCCGACGTACAGCGGGATATCGTTTTCGCCGTAAAAGAAGTACACCCCCGGCGCCTCCGGCAAATCGTCCACCACGTCGGCATCCAGATAGGGCGGCAAAGCAGGCCGCAGGGTCAGCTCGGCACACGCCTGCCGCAACTGCTCGGGCATCTCCTGTTCCAGTTTGCGGAAAAACAGCCACACGGCACGTGCGTCGGACAAGGCGCGATGACGCGACTCCAGCGGCAACTGGTGACGGGCGATGATTGAATCAAGGTTGTGTTTGAATTGATCCGGAAACAAGCGCCGTGACAATTTGACACTGCACATCACCGTCGCCCGGTAATTGCGCTCATGGCGTTTGAATTCGTTCTTGAGAAAACCGTAATCGAAACGCGCATTGTGGGCAACAAACACCCGCCCCTGCAGACGCTGCAACACCTCATCTGCCAGCTCGGCAAATGTGGGCGCTTCGGCCACCATGGCATTGCTGATGCCTGTGAGTCGCTCGATAAAGGGAGGGATGCTGGTTTGCGGATTAACCAGCGTTGACCACTCGGACACGCCCTGCGGTCCAACTTCGATAATACCGATCTCGGTGATGCGGTCGTGAATAATGCTGCCGCCTGTGGTTTCCAGGTCAACAAAAACAATCGGCTGGTCAAACATGCGGCAGTATCGTCAGGAGAATTGCCGGATTCTGGCAGCCCACTCCGGCAGAATCAAGCGCCGGCAAGATGATCCAGCGTGTTTTTCACTTCCCGCTTGTAGTCGATGAAATCCACCGCCGGCATCGGCGCGCCCAGCAGGCTGGCAAACACTACGATTTGTCCACGCAGGTGAGTCATGCCGGTCAGGAGTTGTGTCAACATATCGCGGGCCCAATCAGAATGGCGCCGATGATGGTTGTCGGTGTATTCCAGCTGCCGCTCGAAGAACGTTTCCGGGCAGGATTCAAGCCAATGCTGCAATGCGCGCACCTGATGCCGCAATGCCTGGGCAAGGCTACGCAAGTCGCCATGTGGCACGGCCTCCGCCGCTGGTGCACCAAGATGTTCGCCCCAGCGCAGCACTTCCGCATGCATCTGCGCCAGCAACGGCAGAACATGGCCATCTGCCGCCAATGCGGCATCGGTCAGGCGCGACAGCGCATCAAACAGTTGCTGATTGGCCCAGTACTGATAATCGATCTGATACAGGAAATGCTTTTTCCAGCCAAACATGATCGCTCTCCTTATCATCGCCCCGGCATGTCAACTCTCCTGCAGCTTGGCCTCGATCAATTGATGCAGCGCAGAGAATTTCGGTTCGCCAATGTATTGATGCACAATCTTGCCACGCTTGTCGATGAGGAATGTGGTGGGCGTACCGAGAATACCGCCAAAGGCATTGGCAATGCTGCCACTGCTATCCAGCGTCACAAAAAACGGCAACTTGTTGCTTTGAGCATAGTTCAAGACATATTCCGGCGGATCATATTGCATTGCCACCGAAATGGTTTCAAAGCCGCGCGCCTGATATTTTTTGTGGGTATCGATCAGTGCCGGCATTTCATGAATGCAACTCTGGCAGCTGGTGGCCCAGAAATTCACCAGCACCACCTTGCCACGCAGCGCCGACAATTGCAGCGACTGCTGCTGAATCGAAGTCATTTTTACATCCGGAGCGGGCGTGCCACGGCCACTCAGATAGACGGCAGCACTTACCAGCAGGGCCAGGCCCAATGTCACACCGGCAAACAGGAATTTATTACTCACGGCCAGACACCTCAACAATGAACTGCAGTCGATTATAACGCCACGCAACATGAGATCAGAGGGAATCGCCAAGTCAGGGTAAAATTGCCGAAATCACTCCGGACCGACCCTGCATGTTGACCCCCGCCTGGCGCCGCCGCCTTAAAATCTCCCTGATCGCCCTGCTGCTTGTCGAGTTGCTATTGTGGGCTGCGCCACCGCTATTGCGCGGCGTGGTGGCCAGTGAAGCCGGCAGGTTATTGCATCGCCCGGTGTCTATCGGCCAGCTATCGCTTAATCCGCTAACCATGACACTACGGATTGGCGAATTAACGATCAAGGGACAACAGGGCGAGCCACTGCTGGCATTTGACGAGCTGCGGGTCAATGCCAACCTGCCCGGCTCGATCCGGCATCGCGGCGTGGTCATCGACGCCATTGAACTACGCCATCCACGCCTTCATCTGGCACGCACCGGTGACAACCGCTACAACATTTCCGATCTGATCGAGGAATTTCTCAACAAGCCCGACGACGGTGAAAAAGCCCGCTTTTCACTCAACAATCTGCAGCTGGACAATGGAGAAATCCATTTCGACGACCTGCCCGCACACAGCAAACAATCCATCAGCCAGTTGCGGCTGACACTGCCGTTTATCTCCAACCTGCCATATCTGGCAGACCAGCATGTACAACCCGGACTCTCGGCGCTGATCAACGGCGCACGGCTCGAAGCACAGGCCAAAGCCCGCCCTTTCAGCAACAACCGTGAATCCCGGCTGGAAATCAACCTTCAGGATGTTGACCTGACCCATTACCTGGGCTACCTGCCCATGCCACCGCAGTTCAAGCTGGCATCGGCAAAACTCGACAGCAGACTGACGCTGGACTTCTCCCAGGCCCAGGATCAGCCACCCAGCATCAAACTGGCCGGCCAACTCAGCCTGCGCCAGCTGCAAATGCAGCAACTGGACGGAACCCCGCTCCTGGCTTGGGATAAGGCCACGCTGGATATCGCCCGGCTTGAGCCTTTGCAGCAGCACTATCAGATGCAAAAACTGGTGCTGCAACGGCCTTCGCTGCAACTGCAGCGCAATCGTCAAGGCCAGATCAATCTGCTGCAAGCCTTTGCCCACCCTGCAGACAAATCACACACAGCCAAAGCAGAGCCCAAAGCCGGCGCTGCAGCAGGCAAAAAGCCGGCACTGCAGCTCAGCCTGCAGCAAGTGCAACTGCAGCAGGGGCAGCTGGGCTGGCAAGATGCCAGCACCGGCTTTGCCACAGACATCACATCGATCAACGCACAAGTCGACCGGTTTGAACTCCGCCCCGGCCACCCGGCACGCTTCCAGCTGCAACTGCACACCTCCCAGCAAGAGCAATTGGCGGCACACGGCCAATTCCGGCTGCAGCCATTCGGCCTGCAGGGCGAACTGCAGCTGCAGCAACTGGCGCTGGCGCATTATGCAGCGCTGCTGCGGCCACACCTGCCGCTGCGCATCAGCCAGGGCCGGCTGGATGTCGGCGGCAAACTTGATTTTGCCAACAACACCCTTCAGCTACAGCAACTGGCGCTGGCCCTGAGCAAACTGCACGTGCTGCCGCCGCAAGGCAACAAGGCCGTACTCACGCTGGACAAGCTGAATCTGGCCGATGGCCGGCTAGACCTGGCACAGCAACACCTGGACTTCGGCCAGATCAGCAGTAGCGGCCTGCAACTGCAGCTGAAACGTGACGCCGAGGGCAAGATCGACTGGCAACAATGGCTGCAGCGCAAACCGCAGCCGGCAACCGCACCGGGCAAACCCTGGAACTGGCATGTGGGCC
>JAUPTR010000110.1 GCA_030917985.1 Pseudomonadota bacterium
CTGATGCCGGCCAAGTTGACTGACGCGATGGCGATGGCCAAGCCGATCCTGGCTGCCAGTACCGCCGATATCCCTCGTTACCTCGATGGCCGTGGTTTGCTGTTCGAACCGGGTGATCTGGCCGGTTTTGTTGAGCAGGTCGAGTGGTTCCTGCTGCATCGCGTCGAGGCTGACGTGATGGGACAACGCGCCCGGCAATATTTCACCAGCCATCTCGACATGCCGGTAGTTGGCGATTTGTTGCAAGGCATTATCGAACCGTTGCTGCCGCGGAGCCTTCGTCGTGACTAATCGTCCAGGCTGGTTGTTCGTATTGCCTTGGTCGCCAGAATATGTAGGTGGCGTTAACCAGGTGGTGAAAAACCTATATCGCGAGTTCGAACGGGAGCAGGAGTACCGGCCCTTATTGCTTGTACCCGACTGGTCTGCGGCAACGGCAAGGCCGGCCGGCTATGCTGGTTGCGATAGCTGGTTCTTGCGCCTGCGTGTGCCGCCTGCCGACCGATCTGTACGTTTGTGGCTGCGTTACGCCTTGTTGCTGCCGGGCGATCTGTGGCGGTTGGCCCGCTGGCTGCGACGCGAGAACATTGCCGTTGTCAACTTTCATTATCCGTCGTTGGCTGCTTGGCCGGTGTTGTTGTTGCAACGGCTAGGCTGGTTTCACGGCCGGCTGATCCTGTCGTTTCATGGTACCGATGTTGAAACGCTGGCTGACTCCTTGCCGGTAACCGAGCCGCGTTGGCGACAGCTTGCGAGTCTGCCGGCTACCGTGGTAGTGCCATCAGCGTTCCTGGCCGAGCGTTTGCGCCGACATCTGCCGTGGGCACTGATCCGGGTGATATCCAATGGCGTAGCGTCACCTGCCCCCGGTACGTTGGCCGATGTCACTGCGCTGGAATCGTGGCTGGCACAGGCGCCAGCCGGGCCATATTTGTTGCACGTCGGCAAGTTCGGTTCGATCAAGGGGCAGGATCTGGCGATTCGGGTCTTCGCCGGACTGACGGATCGATATCCGACTTTATCGTTGTTGCTGGTCGGTAGTGGTGAGTTTGATGACTTAAAGGCGCTGGCTGTATCACTAGGCGTGAGTGGCAAGGTTCGTTTCCTGTGTGATGTACCCCATCCCGCCGTATTGCAGCTGATGAGGCGGGCAGTCTGTTTGTTGTCCTGCTCGCGCTTTGAATCGTTTGGTCTCGTTATCATAGAGGCCGGACTGATGGGAACGCCGGTTGTGGCAATGGCGGTGGGCGGTATTCCGGAACTGATCCGTGACGAACAAAATGGCCTGTTATGTCCACCGGAAGATGTGGACGCTACTCGTCAGGCGCTTGTCCGTTTGCTTGACGACAAGGTGCTTGCCTGCAGCCTGGCTGAACGGTTGGGGCAGGATGCTAGGCGATATTACTCATGGAGTGAGGCGTATCGTGCCTATCTTGATGTGGCAAAATAAGTGCAACTCTTTCATTAACGTATTGATTGTTTATTGCCATGCTGCGTGATTTGGCCATCTTGTCCATAGTTGTTTTTGCCTTGGCCGTCACTTTCCGGCGACCTTATGCCGGTGCTTTGCTCTGGGCGTGGCTTAGTATCCTTAACCCGCACCGCTATTCTTATGGGGTCACCTATTCGATGCCGCTGGCAATGATTGCGGCATTGGTCACATTTATATCCATGATGATGCATCGGGATCAGATCAGGTCTGTCCCGTCGCTCCCGGTGGTTTGGGTGTGGCTGGTGTTTTGCCTGTGGATGCCCGTTACTACTGCGGCGGCGTTTCATGTCGACGGCAGCCTTGAAATGTTGAGCAAGGTTACCAAAATCATGTTCATGATGTTTGTAACCATCGTGGTCACGGTGGAGAAGAAACACATCCAGAGCCTTATCTGGGTTTATGCGATGTCCATTGGACTGCTAGGACTGAAAAGCGGCATCTACACTCTCGCCGGAGGGGGCTCCGGCCGCGTATGGGGGCCGCCGGAATCATTCATCTACGGCAACAATGAAATTGGCCTAGCCTTTGTGGTGGCCATTCCGATCCTATATTACCTGACTTTTCAGACGCAAAAACGTTGGCTGAAATATTTTGTCTTCGGTTGCGCAGCCGCCAGTGCGCTGGCGACGTTCGGCACCCAGTCGCGCGGCGCGTTCCTCGCGATTGCGGCGATGGCGTCATTCCTCTGGTTCAAGTCGGATCGCAAGTTCGCGCTTGGCGTTCTGCTGGTGGCTGGTGGTATGGCGATTCTGGCATTCATGCCTGATGAATGGCACAGTCGGATGGACACAATCAAGACTTACGAGGCAGATGCATCGGCAATGGGCCGGATCAATGCTTGGTGGATGACGTTCAATTTGGCCAAGGATAACTGGCTGGGTGGCGGATTCGATATATACAACGTAACGATGTTTTCCCTGTATGCCCCGAACCCGACGGACATCCATGCTGCGCATAGCATCTATTTCCAGGTTCTTGGCGAACATGGTTTCGTTGGCCTGATCTTGTATCTGCTGTTCGGCTTTTTCAGCTGGCGTCTGGCCAGCCAGGTGCAGCAACGTGCCAGCAGCAAGCCAGAGCTGGACTGGATTTCCCGTTTTGCCTTGATGGCCAAGGTCAGCATCATCGGTTTCGCCGTTGGCGGTGCTTTCCTCAGTCTGGCGTATTTTGACCTGCCATATTATCTGACCGTGACCCTGATTGTGATGTTGCGCTGGATGGATATCCAGGATAATCAGGCCACGCCGGCCCGGCAGCAGCTGGTTCGCCGGAGCCAGACTCCTGCCGTGCGCGGCAGGGCAGGAGTGGGGCCATGATTCCGATTGATTGGCTGGCTCGCGCCGGTATCGCTGGCATCGCCCGGCTGGGCGGTAAATCCGGGCTGATGGTGCTGATCTACCACCGGGTGTTGCCCGAGCCCGA
>JAUPTR010000111.1 GCA_030917985.1 Pseudomonadota bacterium
CCGCGGCGGCTGACCATGGCCTGCAACACATCCCAACTGGCGTTCGGTGCCAGTGCCAGCAACCCCTCATCGACTGCGGCCAAGGCCACTTCGGCACCTTTCGGCAAGGGTTTGCCATCGGCGGTTTTCACTTTGACCTGCACCTTGGCCACGTCGCGGGTCTGGTACACCTGCTTGTCGGCCGCTACCTGCACATCCAGCGCATAGGCACGCTGGCCCACCTGCAATTCGGTAATGCCCAGCCGGTAGGACGGCTTGCCGAGATCGACCATTGCGGTCGGAATCATGCCCGGCACGCGCGCGCGCACCGCCAGCACCGACACAAACACGTTCGGCCCGTAGCTGGGCTTGATCGGCACCTTGACCACCGGATTGCGGGCATTCAGCGCATGGCTGAACGCTTCGATCACGCCTTCGCGTTCCACCGACACCAGCACCGTTGCACTCTGGAACGGCATGCGCACCTGAATGCTGGCGGTCTGCCCCGGCTGATATTGCTTGCGATCGGCGATCAGTTCGATGCGGTCGCTGCTATCGCCGCCAAACCAGTTGCCGTCGTCACCCGCCGACCACCAGAATTCGCGGTGGGCAAAGGCATAGCGGCCTTCCGGGTCTTTGGTGCCGACACGAATGGTGATGTCGCCACTTTCCTTGCCGAAAAACTTGCACTCCAGCTTGCCGCTGGCATTGGTTTTGCTGTTGCAGAGCACGCCCAGCGGCTTGTATTCGATCTGGTTCTCGTAGGCATAAAAACCACCGATCAGGCGTTTGCGGTGCGAATAGTTTTTGCTCAGATAGGCGTTCACCTGCACCGGCGCATTGGCCACCGGCTTGCCCTGCTGATCCAGCACCAGCGCGGTGATCAACGATGGCTCGCTGCGGTTGGCAAATCGTTTGACCTGCACCCCCGGCAGCCACGACGACGACCACAACGGCATGCTGGCGCGGCTGGTCTGCCGCTCGCCATTCGGATCGGCGTATTCCAGCTCGGCCACCAGCTCGCGCGGCTCGGTGGCTTGCGGCAGCTCGCGCAACACCACGCGGCCGGCCCCCTTAGCATCCAGCGCCAGCGTTTGCGGCGGCAGATTCAATTCGCGCAGCTCGGCCGGCTGTTCTGCGTCATCGCTGAAATAATCGCCCTGCTCCACCTGCAGGCCGGCGGATTTCAGGCCGCCCTTCTTCATCTCTGCCGAGACATCGCCATTGGCGAACACAAAATCCTGATAGTCGGGGAAAAACACATACTTTGGCCGCACCTGGGCACGCAAGGTGGCCGGCAAGCTGGCGGCACCGCCACCTGACAAGTGATTCACCTGCAGCTCCACAGGCACTTCGCGCGCGTTGGCCGGCAGCGATTTGGGCAATGCCACCACGCCACGCATCAGCGGCACGCGGAATTCACCGACGCGGAAACTGCCGCTTTGCCACTGCTGCTGGCCGTCCTTTTCCTTGCGCAGCAGGGTTACGCCATATTCACCCAAGGCCGCACCCGGCGGAATTTTCCAGCTGCTTTCTGCGGTGCCGTTATTCCATTTCAGCGGCAACTGGTATTCCTGGCCACTGCCGTAATGACGGATCTCCAGCGTGGTCGGCAGGGTGTCGGCGGCGGTAAAACCGGTCGATACCCGTTTGCGCGCCAGATGTTTCATGTAAACCGTGTCGCCCACCCGCAGCAGGCTGCGGTCAAAAATGCTGTGGAAGGCATTCGGGCCACGCCAGTCAGGCCCCGGCAGATTGAAGCGCCAGGCTTCGATGCCGTTGTCCCAGTCGGAACGGGCAAAGGAAAAATCGTCGTTGCTGCGCGCAAACACGTATTTCGGGCAACCCCACTGCTTGCCACCCAGCGGCTGGCGAATCCAGGCCATGCCGTTTTTGTCGGTTTTGCCGCTCCACAACGACTGGCCGTTGCAGTCACGCACAGAAATACTGGCGTTGGGCACCTGAAACGCCTTGTCCAGCGTGGTCACCCACACCAGCGAGCTTTCCTCGCCCAGCTTCAGATGCACCGCCATATTGGTGTTGAGCGCTGTGGTGCGCACATACATCGGCTGACGGCTTTCCAGCAGTTGCGCCCCAAGCCGCGGGCTTTCGATTTCCACCACATGAAAACCCAGACGCTGCAGCGGAATGCCAATCACCTCGGCCTCGCGGTTGCTGGTCGGGGTGGGCAGATTGCCCTGCAGGATGCCGTTCACGCCTTTCAGCACCGAAATTTCTTCTGGCTGGCGCGTGTCCTTATCGTTGGCCGGTTGTGGATACAAGCCCTTGCGCAACCACTGAATCACCTGCTGCTCATCGTTATTCGGCAACAAGCGATACAAGGCGCCCTGGGCGGGCGAGGCTGCAGCCGGTGCTGTCGGCACCGGGTTCAGCGTGGGGCCGGCGGGCGGGCGGTTGTCGGCGGGCAGATAATTCGTCAGGTTGCGTACGGTAACCGGCAGCAAGGCGCCGGCATTGGCCTCGACAATGCCAAAACTGCCGGAAAACTTGGCCAGCGGCGGATAGGCGTCGATCTTGACCGGCGCACTGGCAGCCGCAAGATTGCTAAGCGGCCGGTTGGCATCGTCACGCAGATCGGCCGGCAACATCGGCGTCAGTGTCGATTTTTCCGGAAACGGGCCACGGAAGCGGAGCTGCTGCACCCAGCCGGTGCGGCTGTCGTCGCTGCCTTGAGGCGAGTACAGGCGCCCCTCACTATCTTTCAGCACGATTTTGCTGGCGCTGCTCCACGCCACCGGCGCTGAAAAGCGCAATGTCAGCGGCAAAATCGGCAAACAATTCGACTGCGCACTGGAACGCTCGCAGCCCACGCTCAGGTTAAATGCCGGCCGCACCCGGTAATAGAGGCGCTGCAACTCGCCAGCCGGCACATCGTTGCCGGCACGCAAATCCTTGCCCAGCACCAGGCGCAACATTTGCCCGGCAGGCAACTTGCGCTGGCAACGCAACAGTTCAAATGGCTGTTTTGCCGGTTCGCGGAACAGCTTTTTCAGCACCGCCTCACGTTCCGGGCCGTTCAGCACCACGGTGTTGATGCGCTCACGCACGCCGTCGACCTCACACCAGCTGTTGTTGGTGAGGCTACCTGGCTTGAGCGGGCTATCAAACTGCAGCAGGAACACCTGCTCCTCATCCACAATCGATGCCATCTCGACCGACTCGCCATTGGCCAGATCCAGGCTGCCGTTGGGACGGCTTTCGCGCAGCATCGGCCCGCCAGTGTTGAAGCTGAAACTTGCCGCTGTCAGCGGCGCGCCATTGGCGCTGCGGAATGTCGCGCTAATGCTGAAGCGACAACTCACGCCCCCCGGCAGCTCGCGTTCGAAGTCGTACACCCAGTTCTGCGCATCCAGCCAGCGACCGCTGCCCGGCACTGCACACTGGATTTCAAACGGTGCGGGCGCCTGATTATTGCCGAGCGTGACCACCGGCAGGTTGAAATGGGCCTGCACCTGACGCACGTTTTTGCTGCTGCCCTGGGGCGAAAAACGATCCACATTGATGCCGGCGGCGATAGATACAGCGCTGCTCAGGCATAGCCCGAGGATGAGACTCAAACGGCGCATGGTGGGTTTCCTTGGACGGACGGGTTGGGCTGACTGGCCGCCAGCAAGAGTTTTTGGGTGCGCGGCAAGGCCTTGATGGCTAACTCACGCTTCAACGCAGCCGATTTGTTGCTGCAATATTCCTGATAAACCAACAGCAGCGGCCCACGGCCACGGGTATAACGTGCGCCCTTGCCGGCACAATGTTGTTCGATGCGCCGCTGCAATTGATTGGTGATGCCGGTATACAGGCTGCCATCGGCGCATTGCAGCATATACACCAGCCATTGATCCTCAGAACACGCCATAGGCCACTCCGGCAGCCATGGTCTGGCCCATTTCTTCACAACGGGCGAGCACTTCGGCAGTCAGCTCGCCCTTGGCAATAATGGGTTCAATCACCCTGGTCAGCGGATAACCGCGGGCGATGCGTTCAATCGCGTTGAGCGCACCGCTGCCGTCGTTGCCGGCACTGATCATCACCGCAAACGGTAGCCCTTCCACCTTGCCCTGAGCCGGGTAATAGGTGCGATCAAGAAAATCTTTCATGGCACCCGCCATGTAGCCAAAGTTTTCTGGCGTAGCCAGCAGCAGGCCATGGCACCACAACAAATCATCAGCATTGGCGCGCAAGCCATGCTCGAAGCGGATTTCCACCTCATCGGCCAGCTGTTTTGCGCCCCGCAGCGCGGCCAGCGCCATTTGCAGCGCGTGGCCGGTCTGGCTGGCGTAGACGATCAATAAGTGTTTCATGTTGGCAGTTTATCAATCACATAAACATTATCGACTGCATTCAACAAATTATGCGGAACATTAGCGAATACGGATAAACCTGCTAGAATCAGGAATAATTACACATTTAAACGCCCCCACCGCGTCTCCCCCAAACAATGTCCTGCTCCCCTGTCGAACTGGCCGAGAAAAACCAGTCGGTACTGGTTACCTGGCAGCGTTATCGCAAGGATTCGACATTCGAGAATTTTGTCGAATTCGCCATCTCGCTCAACAGTTTTACCGAGTTCCTCATCGCCAAGGGACCAAACGGCCTGCTGCACAGCGCACGGGAGCTGGAGCAAAGCGCGCTGAATCTGTTCGGTGACGAGCGCACCCACCCGATCAACGACCTGGCCATGCAGGATATCCACGGCCGGGTGCACAACATCTCTCGCCTGATCGAACAGCAGATTGCCAGCGCCAACCAACGGCAGGAACGCCGCGAACACAATGGCGAAACCGCACACGAAATCCAGCGCTCGCGCGATGTGTGGCTGATTGCGCAGGACAAGGAGCCATGGCGCGACCTGCTGTCGCAACTCGGCTATTTCGGTGTGCGCGTCGATTATTTCACCTGGCAGCACCTGCCGGCACCGATGCAGTCCAATCCGATCGTGATGATCGACATCACCGGACTGGAGCCGGCATCGTGGGCGGTGCAGATCCGTTCGCTGCGCCAGCAGTTTGCCGGCAGCCAGATGATCTGCCTGTCGATGCAGTCCGACTTCAATAATCTGCAGATGGCACTGCAGGCCGGATGTGACACCTGCTTTCCGGATGACACGCCGCTGCAGGCAATTGTTGCCCATGTGCTGGAACTGAACGATCCACTGGAGCAGGAAGCATTCCGGGTGCTGGTGGTAGAGGATTCGAGCACGGCCATCAAGCTGATCCAGCGCGCACTGGAAGAACACAAGATTGTCAGCAAGGCGATCAGCGATCCGCGCTTTGTGCTCGACGAGCTGCGCGATTTCCAGCCGGATCTGATCCTGATGGACATGTACATGCCAAAATGCACCGGCGTGGAAGCCGCGCGCGTGATTCGCCAGCATGCCCAGTTTCTCAGCATTCCTATCGTTTACCTGTCTGGCGAAACCGATGTCGCCTTGCAGATCGACGCGTTGCGCCTGGGCGGTGATCATTTCCTGACCAAGCCGTTCAACCCGGTATTCCTCAACGCCATCGTCAAGAGCAAAATCGAGCGTTATCGCAGCCTGCGGCGTTCGATGTATCACGACAGCCTCACCGGCCTGCTCAACCATACCTCGACCAAATCGGCGCTGGACCGGGCCTTGGCCGAATCGGAGAAAGACCAGCGGCCGGTATCGGTGGTGATGGTCGATATCGATTATTTCAAGAAGGTCAACGATACCTACGGCCACCCGGTTGGTGATCAGGTGATTCGCTCGCTAGCCTGGCTGCTGAAACAGCGCTTGCGTAAAACCGACATCATCGGCCGTTATGGCGGTGAAGAGTTTCTGGTGGGGCTGGTTGGGTCGACAGCACAGCAGGCGCTGCAAATCATGGACAAGATTCGCAAGGACTTCAACCAGATCCAGCACCCTTACGGCGATAGCTATTTCAACATCAGCTTCAGCGGCGGCATTGCCAGCTATCCGGAATTCAGCGACCGCGAAGAACTGGTATTGCGCGCCGACGAGGCTCTGTATCGGGCGAAACGCGGCGGGCGTAATCAGCTGGCCGTTGCCCAGGCTGAAGCAGCGGTCTGAGCCGCTGGCTTCAGGCCAGCACTTCCACCCCATCCCCCAGCATCAACAATCCGCTATTACGCGCCACCAGGTTCTGGCCGAACAGGGTGCCGGCCGGAAATGCGCGATATTGATTCAGCGTTACCAGCGGCTGCTTTTGCGGGTGCATCTGGCCGCTTTCAGGATCAACCGTGGTAAAGATGCAGCGCTCACACGGCTTCACCACATCGAAAACCACCGAACCAATCCGCAGCACTTTCCACTCGTCTTCGGCAAAGGCTTCCGCACCACTCACCACCAGATTCGGCCGGAATTGCAACATCGGCACGGCATCCGGCAGCCGCTGATTCAGATCGGCCAAAGAGTGTTCGCCAATCAGCAGATATTGGTAGCCGTCGGCAAA
>JAUPTR010000112.1 GCA_030917985.1 Pseudomonadota bacterium
GAAGACGCTGATTTATTGACTGCGCGGGCGAATTGCTGCGTCGCGCGGTGCTCGAAAGCTCGCCTATCTTCATGATATGTCTCGCTTTCTGCGCGCCGGGCTCCTTGCACTTCATCCCGCTCGCCGAATAAATCAGTGCTTCCTTAACGCAGCAGAGCAGCCTCAAGTCAGACAGGCTGAGCTTGGAATCCCCCGGTCAAGCCTGGGGATTGTCTTGTTTATTCAAAACAAATTTGGCCTGCCGACGGACCAGCACGGCTTATCCCTGCTCCCGAATCAACTGCGCTGCCTTCTCGCCAATCATGATGCTCGGCGCGCAGGTGTTGCCGCCGATCAGCGTCGGCATGATCGACGCATCGACCACCCGCAGTCCTGCAACGCCGTAAACCCGCAACTGCGGATCGACGACTGCCATCGGGTCGATGCCCATTTTACAGGTACCAACCGGGTGGTAGTTGGTGTCGGCACGCTGCCGCAGCACGGCGCGAATTTCCTCATCCGACTGCGCATGGCCTGTGTACAGCTCCTGGCCACGATATTGATCCAGCAGCGGCGAGGCAATGATGCGCCGCGCCATGCGAATTCCCTTGATAAACAGCGTGCTGTCATCGGGATGGCTGAGGAAATTCGGGTCGATTTTCGGTGGCGCCATCGGGTCGGCACTGGCGAGACTGACGCTGCCGACGCTCTTTGGCCGCAACACGGTAACGATGACGCAGAAGCCGCGCACAAACACCTTCTTGCGGCCATGATCGTTGGTGATGCCACGCGAAATTTCGATTTGCAAATCCGGCGCCGGTAATGCCGGATCACTTCTGAAAAAGCAGTTCACCTCGGCAAAATTGCTGGTCCAGATACCACGCCGCTCGCGTCGATAGGGCAGGATGCCGCGCAGCAACGCCAGTGCCGATGCAGGCTCGGTGCCGATCAGGTCCGGGTGGTTGGCGCGATAGTTGAGGTTGATGTCGAGGTGATCCTGCAGATTGCACCCCACGCCCGGTAAATCATGCACGACCGCGATGCCGTACCGGCGCAGCGTTGCTGCATCGCCAATGCCCGATAGCTGCAATAGTTGCGGTGATTGCAGGGCGCCGGCGGCGAGAATCACTTCGCGCCTGGCGCGGATTTGCCGCAATTGCCCGCCCTGTCGGTATTCGACACCCACCGCACGTTTGCCGTCGAACAGGATGCGTGTGCTGTGGGCCCCGGTTTCCACGCGCAGATTGCTGCGCACCAGATTTGGCGTGATGAAGGCCTTGGCGGCGCTGCAACGTTCACCGTTGATCTGCATCACCTGGGTGTAGCCGATGCCGTCCTGCTGTGCGCCATTAAAATCGTGATTCAGCGGCAAACCCTGCTGCCGCGCGGCGTCGATGCACAACTGGAAAAACGGCGCCGGCGAACGCAGGTAAGACACATGCAGTGGGCCACTATTGCCGTGGTAGGCGTCGTCCAGGTCGGCGTTGTTTTCCGATTTGCGGAACAGCGGCAGCAGGTCGTCGTAGCGCCAGCCGGTATTGCCCAGCGCTGCCCAGTGGTCGTAATCGCAGCGGTGGCCGCGGATATACATCATGGCGTTGATCGACGAGCTGCCGCCAAGGGTTTTGCCGCGCGGCTGGTAAATGCGCCGGCCGTTCAACCCTGGCTGCGGTACGCTTTCAAATGCCCAGTTGAACTGCCGGGTTGGCACGGTAAAGGCAAAACCCAGCGGCACCTGAATGCGCCAGTTGTTGTCATGCTTGCCGGCCTCCACCAGGCACACGCTCAGGCTTGGGTCTTCGCTCAGCCTGCCGGCCAGCACGCAGCCGGCGGTGCCGGCGCCAACCACAACAAAATCGGCTTCCTGTGCCATTCATGTCTCCTGTTTTTCTGTTGCCGGCCACTTTAGCAAGGCAAATGCAAGTTGGCTTGACAGAAACCTGCGCGGGTTTTAACAATTCACGCCAACAAGGAGAAAGAACCCGATGGCGCAACGCGCACACCGCCGCACTATTCCCGAGAGTTTTGTCCATCTGCTGTACGACTACCTGCAGTCACGCGGGATCGATCCGCAAGCGCTGCTGGGCGAGCCACGGCCACCGGTGCATCACGATCATCCCGGCAGCTTTCCGATTGAGCTGTGGACCACGCTGTTGCAGCGCGCAGCCGAGCATTTGCACGATCCGACGCTAGGCCTGCAGCTCGGGCAACACATCACCCCGCGTCACGCCGGCTTGCTGGGCTATCTGCTGATCGCCTCCAGCAATCTGGAGCAGGCGCTGCAACGGCTGGATCGTTACCAGCAGCTGATTTACGACGTGACGCCGATGCAGTGCCGCCAGGGCGCGGATCATGTTGATCTGGTGTGGGGGGCGGAGCAGGGGCGGCCCGGCAATCTGGTGGACGAAACCTCGATCACCGCGCTGGTGCAGTTCTGCCGCGATATCACCGGGCAGCACCTGCAACCGCTGCGGGTGCAGTTCATCAACCCGCCGCCGGCCGATCTGGCGCCTTACCACGATTATTTCGGTTGCCCGGTGTGGTTCGATCAGGCCGAAACCGTGGTGCGTGTGGCCACTGCCGCGCTGGCCTATCCCTTGCGTGCTGCCGACCCTGCGCTGGGCGAGGTGATGGAACGCCACGCTGAAACCCTGCTGGCCAAGTTGCCGCAGGAACAGCCGCTGATCGAACAGCTGCGGCAGATCATCGCTGCTTGCCTGCATCTGGGGGAGCCGTCGATTGACGCCATTGCCGCCCAGCTTGGCCGCTCGGCGCGCAGCCTGCAGCGCGATCTGCAAGCCAGCGGCAGCAGCTTTCGCAAGGTGCTGAATGGCTTGCGCAAAGAGCTGGCGCTGGCCTACCTGCCACAGCCGCACCTGAGCTTGCTGGATATCGCCATGTTGCTTGGCTACACCGAACAAAGTGCGTTCAGCCGCAGCTTTCGGCAATGGAGTGGCGTTGCGCCGAGCGAATATCGGCAGCAGATCAGCCTCACGCCCGACAGCCTGCCAGCCGGGCGCTCAGTCTGATGCGGGCGGCGTGTCGTCCTGTGGTTTGCCGGTGAGGCGTTCGAACAGGTTGACCATGGTTTCAACACAGCGCAGCATTTTTTCACTTTCAAACTGCACCTTGCGCGCATGTTTGGCCGGCCCGCCCTGCAGCAGTCCGGGGTTGAGCGATGACAGAAATTTCTGCCACTGTGTCGCAATCACCTTGGCCTGGGCGGTCAGTTCCGGGTGGGCCTGGCCTACCAGTGTCAATTCCTGCAGGTTGCGCTCGAATTCGTTGCGGGCGGGTTCCAGTAATGCGGGCAGGCGGGCCTGCAGGTCGTCGTAATCCTGAAACAGGAAAAATTTGGCAATCCGTTGTGTCAGCATCCGGTTGCGCCCGGACTGGTGGACGTAGATGGCCATTGATGTACCGGTGTTATGGGCGCAACAGGCCGTCAGGCGGTCGGTGGCGTCGAGCATCTGTTCGCTCAGCACAAAAACCTTGCCGGCCGATTCGATGTCGATTTTTTCACTGTGCAGGGCTGCCTGATAGTCGGGCCAGAGTGTTTCAATGCTGGCCAGATAGGCTTGTGCATCTTGTGCCAGCGGCAATTTGTGCAACTGGCCGAGGCAACGGTTGAAGACACTTTCAAACTGCCGCAGGCGAATGCGCGTGCGGCCTGGGTCGATATCGTGGAACAGCACACCCCAGGCCACGGCCATGCGTTGCGACAACACCCGCAAGCGCCCGGCCATGTTGACCACGCTACCGGGCGGAAGCAATTCGATACGGTGTTGCACAATACCCTTGCGCTTGCGACGGAATTTCAGCCGCTGCTTGGCATCGCTCAGGGTGTCTTGTAGTGCGGCGTTCTGGATGTGGACGTTGCGGCCGTCCACGACGATAACCCCCAGTTCGCTCAGCTCGCGCAGATTGCGCGACAGCGATTCCGGGCTCATGCCGATGCGTGCTGCAATCACGCGTTTGCTGGCGTTGAACTGCACGGTGGTTTCGCCGGCCAGTTCCAGGCGTTCGCCCGCCTGTTCCAGCAGATAGTCGAGCAGGCGCTGGGTGCCGGTCAGACCGTGATGAAAGCCGGTAACGTCGAATTCGGTTGCACATTGTTGCCGCGCAAGAGCGGTAATGATGCGGTAGCTCAGCTCGCTGTTGCCCTGGATGGCTTTCTGCAATGCCCGGATTTCGATGGCAACCAGCAGCGATTTGGCCATGGTGGTGCAGCTTGAGCCATAGCTGTTTGCAGAGAACAGCTCGCCGGGGCTGATCATCTGTTCGGTTTGCAGCAGGCTGATGATTTTGTTCTCGCCGCTGGGCAGCAGCACAGAGCGCTGCACGCTGCCGGAAAACAGCATGTACGCTTCACGAATCGGGTCGCCGGCCTTGAAGAGTGGCTGGTTGCTCGCCAGATGCACTACTCGGCTGGCCAGGATCAGGGGCTCCAGGATTTTTTCTGGCAGACCGGCCAGTAACTGGCTGTGGCTGAGTAATTCTCGCTGGGCCCGACAGGGGTCGATTGTTCGGGCATTCATGGGGTTGTCCTGCTGGAGGGTGAAATGAAAAAGAGGTGTAAGCCCTACAGTGTAGAGGTTACACCATCTATTTCAAACCCGGCAGCCTGTCGGGCTTGGGGCTGATCTGCTGCACCGCTGGTAGACACGGCCCGTGTTGCCCGCTCTCTTGTTGCATGGCCCTGCCATGCGCCTCAAAAGCAGGCAACTCCGGTGTCGTTTTTCCTTTCGGCGCGCGACGATCGCTCAGATCCGACGGGCTGCCCGCGACGATCAGTAGATATCGTGCTGGGTGTTGTACACGTTGAACTTGCCGGTAGGTGTTACCAGACGCGGGTCGCGGATCACAGCCTTGAGCTTGCGGGTCTTGTCGTCCACCACCACGATGGCGGATTCCTGATCCTTGCCGTTCCAGACCGAGAACCACACTTCGTCGCCAGCCTTGTTGTATTCCGGCTGAACCACGCGTTTCGGACCCTCCTTGATACCCGACCATTCACCAATCGGCAGAACCTGATAACCCTTGTCCAGATTGTTGACGTCGAATACGGCAATACCCTGGCTGACTTCAGCTTGCGGGTTCAGTGTGAGA
>JAUPTR010000113.1 GCA_030917985.1 Pseudomonadota bacterium
ATGCACAACAGCGGCCGCTGATCCTGATCAGCCAACTGGCCGAACACACGCGCAACCTGCTGGCGGATGGCCGTGCCAGCCTGCTGCTGAACGACGATCTCGGTGCCGGCGTGTTACAAGGATGGCTCGCAGATTCGCGAGCTGATGCACCCGCAGCACCACGGCAACCGCAATCAGAGCCTGGCAGAGGCCACCGTGGCCGCCGGGCAGCGCACCGCCCTGCATCGGCACTGGGCCACCGAGGAGCTGTATCACATCACCACCGGCCGGGGGCTGATGACGCTGGGCAAGCAAGTGTTTGCGGTGGCTGCCGGCGATACCGTGCAGATTCCACCCGGCACGCCGCACTGCATCGAAGCCGACAACGACGGCCCACTGACGCTGCTGTGCTGCTGCAGCCCGGCTTATGCGCACGACGATACCGAGTTGCTGGAAAGCTGACGTCGTCTGAAAACAGCCTCTCAACGCGAAAAAACCTGCCGGCCATCCGGCAGCAAATGCGCACGCAGCAGGCCGGCCGCCACCATCTGCAGCAATAACGCCTCCAGCTGTTGCGGCGGCACACCGGCCTTCGCACCCAGCCACCATTGCCACACGCCGTCGATGGTATCGCCGGCACCAGGGTGGGCATCCAGATAGGTCAGAATCCTTAGCTGCAAGTCTTGTTGCAGTGGATCATTCATGCGTCACCCCGCCACGATGCAAAGCTGTATTGCAGCAATTGATATGCCAGCATCAGATCGACCGCCGGCAAGGCAATGCGCAGAGGGCCGGGGCAATGCCGCCCCGCCATTAACGGCTTAACAGGCGCGCAGCCGGGTCAATTTCTGCCCGGCCGGCAAATCAGGACACAAACAGCTCGCGGTCGATACCGTTTTTTTGCAGCAGCCGGCCAAACGAGCGCCGCTCCTTGCCCGCCAGCCGGGCAGCGGCGGTGACATTGCCGCCAGTGCGTGCCACCAGTTGCAGCAGATAACGGCGCTCGAAATCGGCCAGCACCCGCGCCTTGGCTTCGCCGTAACTCATGCCGTCGAATTCCACGCGGCGCCGGTCCGGCGAATTGCGGCGTTCGCTTTGTTCGCGCACCCCGGCATCGGCCATGGCAATTGGCCCGTCTTCGCCCAGCAGCAGCTCGCGGTAGACCAGGTTTTCCAGCTCGCGCACATTGCCCGGCCAGGCATAGCGCTCGAACCAGGTCAGCGTATCGGGATGAAAATCGCGCGCAGCAACGTTGAAACGCTCGGCCCCCATTTGCATGAAAAAACGCGCCAGCAGTGTGGCATCCCCCGCACGATCTCGCAGCGGCGGCATTTCCAGATACAAGAGCTTGAGGCGGTAGAGCAAATCATCGCGAAATGCGCCGTTGGCCACCAGTTGAGTCAGATTGCGGTTGGAAGCGGCAATCAGCCGCACATCAGCCTGCAGAAACTGCTTGCCGCCCACCTGCCGGTATTGCCGATCCTGCAGAAAACGCAGCAGCGCCACCTGCCCTTTCAGCGGCAAGGCGTCGATTTCATCCAGAAACAAGGTACCGCCGTTGGCCAACGCAATCAGGCCGGCGCTGTCTTCCTTGGCATCGGTGAAGGCGCCACGCCGATGGCCGAACAGCTCGCTTTCCACCAGTTGCTCGGGGATCGCGCCACAGTTGACCGGCACAAACATGCGCTCGCGGCGCCGGCTTTGATAGTGGATGGCACGCGCCGCCAGCTCCTTGCCGGTGCCGGTTTCACCTTCGATCAACACCGGTGCATCGTGTGTGGCGATGCGGGTAATGAACTGCTGGGTACGCAAAATGGCCGGGGAGGCACCGATAATCATTACCGACTCCTTGAATCGCGCCACAGGCGCGGCGTGCAGCCCGAAATCGGGCTTACGCTATCAATCTAAGGAGGCTGCGCGAAAAATACAAATGCACGCAAACAAATACCAATTTGAATCAGTGAGTTGAGAGCGACCTCTGTTGCACTGCAGCAGACAGCGGCAGATAAAACGTGCGGTCGGCACTGAAACAATCCGGTTCTTCGATCTGCGACCAGCCGCGCCGATCGAGAAAATCGCCGCACTGAAAGCGCCAGGTGTTGCCGCTGTGGCGCAGATAAATCAGCAGCTCCCGGCCAGACATCACCTGCAACCGCGCGCCGCCACGCATCGCCAGATTGAGAAAGGCGGCGTCTTCCGCCAGCGACACATCCGGATAACGCACACCATCCAGCCACAGCTTGCGGCGGAAAGCCAGCGTGCCGCCAGCGACGTTGCGCACATACATGCGCTGGTGCAGCTGCAGCGAACAACGCCAGAACGACCAGCGCGCCAGGTCGAAATAATCCTCGGCAGTCAGGCCACAGATTTCTGCCTCGCGCCGCAGCAGCGGCGCCAGCTGACGGCTGATGCGGTCGGCGGCATACCAGTCGTCGTCATCCCAGTGCAGCACGATCTCGCCTTGCGCAGTTTCACACGCCAGATTGCGCTTGTAGCCAACGCTGCGCTGGCTGCCGGCGGCAACAAATTTCACCAGCGGGTGTTGCAACAGCGCTGCGGGCACATCGTCAACACGATCGCCCACCACAATCAGCTGCTTGTTGGGGTAATCCTGGCGCTCGAAATAATGCAATGCCTGCGCCACAAACTGCGGCCGGCCACGGGTGGGCATCACGCAGCTCACCAGCGGCAAAGCCGGCGTGTCGATGCGGGTTTGCCGTGGCAAAGGCCGCTGCAGCGTAATCAGGCTCTCCGGGGCAAAATCGCCGCAGGCCTCGCCCTGGCAATGCGCCTCGTAACTGCGGCAGGCCTGGCGCAAACGCCGGCCACACAAGGCATCCTGATAACGCTGTTTGCTGGCCTCGAAAAAACGTTGCTCGTCACTGCAGCGCCGCTCACCCGGCGCCGGCCGGAACACAAACGCCCCCGGCACCCAGGCCACGTCAAAGCCGGCACGGGCGGCGCGGGCGCTGTATTCCATCTCCCAGCAGGGGCCGGCACCAAAACCTTCGTCGGCACCGCCGATGGTGTTGATCAATGCGCGCGTTACGCCGTAACAAAAATCGCCCAGGCAATACAAGGGCGCATTGTCGACCCAGTGCAGCCCGTGCTGCCGCGCGGCACTGGCAGCAGCGGCTTCGATTGAGACAGCATCATCGACACAGCCGGCACACTGCCGCTGCATATTCCAGGCGCGGTTGCTGCTGGGGCCAAACACACCAATCGCTGGATTGGCCTGCAGCACCGCCAGCAAGATCGCCAGCCAGTTACCGGCTGGCGTGGCGCCGGCTTCCAGCAAAATACAAACATCGTGCTGACCATGCGCCAGCAGTCGGTTAAAACACGCTGCATGGCCATGTGCCGCGCCATCCAGCTGCGGGTAGTGCGGCAAGGCGGCCAGCTGCGCGCTCATGGCTGCGTCCGGCATATCCGGCAACAACAGCAGCGCCAGATTTGGCGACAGCAGCGGCTGCAGGCAGGCCAGGGTACGCAACAGGCGTTGTGGTTCGCTATCGCAGATGATGCCGATTCCGACACGGCACCCGGCGGCCGGCGGCGCAGCCGAATCTCGCGCCAGATGCGGCAGGCTCGCCGGCTTGATGGCGTGCCAGCGCTGATCGCCAGTGTTTTTGCTGCTGGTGTTGCCGGCGTGCACCCGGCCCACATACCAGCGGCCATCAGCCAGACGCAGCACCTGCCTGGCGCTGGCCTGCCAGACAAAGCGGTTATCCTCGCCGATCATCACATCATCAAACCGGTGCTGCTGCCACCAGTCACGGCGATAGAGCAAAGTGGCACCGTAGGCCCAGGCAGGCTCGTTGGGCGGATAACGGTATTCCCACGCCTGCTGCGCCAGCGGATCGTAAAACAACACCCGGTCCAGCCCGCAAATCACCGCCCCGCGGCTGGCCTGCAGCGCCGCCAGCTGTTGGCTCAGGCGGGTGGGTGCATACCAGTCGTCGTCATCCCAGTGGGCAATGAAATCGCCCTGCGCCAGCTCACACGCCAGATTGCGCTTGGCGCCAATGCTCAAACGCTGCGGCAGGCGCTGGTAACGGATATTGGCCTGCGCCGGAATCAGATCGGCAACACTGTCCTCGCCGTCATCGAGAATGATCAGCTCGGTGTGGGGGTAATCCTGCGCGGCAAACAGCGCCAGCGCCTGCGGTAAAAATGCGCGGCGGTTGGCGGTGGGCATGATGCAGGAGATCAGGGGCGTTAAAAGCTGTTGGGAATCGGTATCCATGACGGCGACGGGTCTTTTTTCATCAGTTTGCCGGGTTTTTTCGGGTCGGGAATCAGCTCACACCAGCGTGCCTGCAACTCGCTGGCAAACTGCTTTTCCAGCGGATGCGCGGTGGCCGGCAGGCCGCTTGGGCCGCCACTGTAGTTGACCCGCACTTCGTAAAACGCCTGCTGCTTGCCGGTGACATGGTTCTTGACCGCCTTTTCGATCGAATGCAGATGGGTGGCATTGCCACTGCTACTGAGTGGAGTCAGGTTGTGCCAATCGGTTCCCTTGCCGCCCAGATGATGGTTCAGCAGGTGGCCGATGCGGTATTTGTTCTGGCGCGCGGCGCCAATCTGATCGCGCAAATCGCCGCGCACACCATCGTTGGTCGGGCTGCCGTTGCTGAAATAATCCTCGCCCAGCACGGTTGCGGTCATGCGTGTGCCCACTTCCAGCCTTGTGTTTGTGGTCGAATCCGACAGCGTTCTCATGCTGCCATATTCAACACTTGTCGGCTCGGTGACACCCACGCCGGTGCCCGTTTCGGTTTTGGCCGTGGGCACTTTTTTCACCGGATTGATCTCGCCTTCAAGCATCCACAAATTGTTTTCCG
>JAUPTR010000114.1 GCA_030917985.1 Pseudomonadota bacterium
ACACTGCCCGTGTTGACGCGCTGGAGCTGGAAAACCTGATCGAGGTGGCTGTGGCAACCCTGATTTCGGCTGAGGCACGCAAGGAATCGCGTGGCGCTCATGCTCATGACGATTATCCGAACCGTGATGACGACAATTGGATGAAACACACGCTGTTTGATTCGGCCAGCCGCACGCTGAGCTACAAACCGGTGCACACCAAGCCACTGACGGTGGAATACATTCCGCCGGTCGTGCGTACGTTCTAATCGGTCGGGAAGGATAGCAAGATGAAAGTTAAATTCAGCATTTACCGCTACAACCCGGACGTTGACGCCAAGCCCTATATGCAGGACTACGACGTCGAGCTGGAACCGTCCGACAAAAAGCTGCTTGATGCGCTGATGCGCCTGAAGTCGGTGGACGACACCCTGAGTTTCCGTCGTTCCTGCCGTGAAGGTGTATGTGGCTCGGATGCCATGAACATCAATGGCAAAAATGGGCTGGCTTGTGTGACTGACATTGTCAACCTGACCCAGCCGATTACGCTGCGCCCGCTGCCGGGTATGCCGGTGGTGCGTGACCTGATCGTCGACATGACGCAGTTCTTCAAGCAGTATCACTCGATCAAGCCTTACGTTCAGAACGACGAACCGGCTCCGCAGCGCGAACGCCTGCAGTCGCCGGAAGATCGCAAGGAGCTGGACGGCCTGTACGAATGTATTCTGTGCGCGTGCTGCTCGACTTCGTGCCCGTCGTTCTGGTGGAATCCTGACAAGTTCGTTGGCCCGGCTGGCCTGCTGGCAGCCTACCGCTTCCTGGCGGATACCCGTGACCAGGCAACCAACGAGCGTCTGGACAATCTGGAAGACCCGTACCGTCTGTTCCGTTGTCATACCATCATGAACTGTGTTGACGTTTGCCCGAAAGAACTGAATCCGACCCGGGCAATCGGCAAGATCAAGGAAATGATGATCAAGCGTGCAGTATGAGTGAGCTGGACCGCATACGCTGGCGCTCGCGTCGAGGTTTGCTGGAGCTGGATCTGGTCCTGGAAAAATTCCTCGACAAGCATCTGCAGCAGCTGACCGAGCAACAACTGGATAGTTACAAGGATCTGTTGTTTCTCCCCGATAACGACTTGCTGGATTTTGTTGATGGTCGCCGGGATTGCCCGGACGCCCGGATGCAGGAGCTGGTGGTCATGATGCGTGAATGCTGGACGGCGGCCACTGACGGCGCAGATCGCTGAAACGAATTGAATTGATGATGGGCTACCTGAGGGTAGTCCCCAGAAAAAGTATTTTTATAAGGAGCTTTCCTGATGGAAAACCGCAAAGTAACGTTGACATATAACGATGGCAAGGATTCGCTGGATTTCCCGGTGCTGCCGGGTACGCTGGGTCCGGATGTTGTTGACATCCGCAGCTTCGCCAAGACTGGCATGTTCACTTTCGACCCGGGCTTCCTGGCAACTTCCGCTTGCGAATCCAAGATCACTTTCATTGACGGTGATCTGGGGCAGCTGTACTACCGTGGTTACCCGATCGAACAACTGGCTGAAAACAGCGACTACCTGGAAGTCTGCTACCTGTTGCTGAACGGCGAACTGCCGACTGCAGAACAGAAAGCCAAGTTCGACTACACCGTTATGCGCCACAACATGCTGCATGACCAGATCCTGTCGTTCTTCAAGGGTTTCCGTCGCGATGCGCACCCGATGGCTGTCATGGTTGGTGTGGTTGGCGCCTTGTCGGCCTTCTATCACGATTCGCTGGATATCAATGATCCGCACCATCGCGAAGTATCAGCTTTCCGCCTGATCGCGAAAGTGCCGACCATCGCCGCACAAGCGTACCGTTACAACAAAGGTCTGCCGTTCTCGTATCCGAAGAAAGGCCTGACCTACGCCGAGAACTTCCTGCACATGATGTTCTCGACTCCGGTTGAAGATTACAAAGTGAGCCCGGTACTGGCTCGTGCGCTGGATCGTATCCTGACTCTGCACGCCGATCACGAACAGAATGCTTCGACCTCCACCGTGCGTCTGGCCGGTTCGTCGGGCGCCAACCCGTTTGCCTGTATCGCTGCCGGTATCGCCTGCCTGTGGGGCCCGTCGCACGGAGGTGCCAACGAAGCGGTGCTGAAAATGCTGGACGAAATCGGTTCGGTAGAGGCGGTTCCGGCATTCATGGAAGGCGTGAAAGCCAAAACCCACAAACTGATGGGCTTTGGTCACCGCGTATACAAAAACATGGATCCGCGCGCTGCGATCATGCGTGAAACCTGCCATGAAGTACTGACTGAACTGGGTCTGGAAAACGATCCGAAGTTCAAATTGGCGATGGCACTGGAAAAAATCGCTCTGGAAGACCAATACTTCATTGAGCGTAAGCTGTATCCGAACGTTGACTTCTACTCGGGTATCGTTCTGTCGGCAATCGGCATTCCGGTTTCGATGTTCACTCCGATCTTTGCGCTGGCCCGTACCGTGGGCTGGATCTCGCACTGGACCGAAATGATCGCTGATCCGGGCATGAAGATCGGTCGTCCGCGTCAGTTGTACACCGGTGCACAACGTCGCGACTACATCGCGCTGGAAAAACGCAAGTAATCAGGTAGCAAACGGCCCGCATTCGCGGGCCGTGCCGTAATGAGCTAGATGCGTTGATTACTGTGACCTTGATGTCCCGTAAAGGGGCAGGGTGGTGCTTTGTTATGCCGATACCGGCAGGGGAGCGTTCACTCATTTAAAACGTTGCAGTAAAGCCTTACAAGGGTGCGTATCTGGCAGTTTGTGAAAAATCCCAGATGGAGAATTGGGGGCAACCACTATGATGCACACCATGCTGAGCAATTCCTACCTGTTTGGTGGGAACGCGCCGTTCGTAGAAGAACTATATGAGGCCTACCTGGCCGATCCTGCTTCCATTACCCCGGAGTGGCGGGACTATTTTGACAAGCTGCAACTTAGCCCCGGTGCTGCAGATCGCGATGTGGCGCATGCGCCCATTCAGCAGTCCTTTGTTCAGCTAACCAAACAACCGCGTTTTGCCAATGCGCAAAGCGCCGCCACGCAACAAGCGGCTACCCAGAAGCAGGTACAGCTGCTGCGCATGATCAGCTCTTACCGCATTCTTGGTGTACGCCACGCAGCGCTTGATCCGCTGCGCCGTCATGATCAGATTGAAGTGCCGGAACTCGACCCCGCTTATCACGGCTTTACCGCGGATGATATGGCGGTAACGATCAACACCGGTTCACAGGTGGGCCCCAAAACAGCACCGCTCTCCGAAAAACTCAGCCAGTTGAAGCAAACCTCTTGCGGCAACATAGGAGAGATCGGAAGAGCAC
>JAUPTR010000013.1 GCA_030917985.1 Pseudomonadota bacterium
CCGATCCAATGGCCGATGGCCCGATCATACAGCGTGCCAGTGAACGTGCCTTGGCCAACGGCGTAACTTTGACCAGTGTTCTGGAGCTGGTGCGCCAGTTCCGTACAACAGATCAACAAACGCCAGTGGTGCTGATGGGCTATGCCAACCCGGTCGAGGCCATGGGCTACGAAGCTTTTGCCAAGGCGGCGGTTGCTGCGGGTGTCGACGGCCTATTGACTGTGGATACACCGCCGGAAGAAGCCGACGACATGGTGGCATGCCTCAAACAGTACAATATCGCGCCGATTTTCCTGCTGGCGCCGACTACTCCGGAAACCCGCATTGCCAAGGTTGGCGAAATGGCTCAGGGTTATGTTTATTATGTGTCATTGCGCGGCGTGACCGGTGCGGCTAATCTGGATATGTCGGAAGTTGCCGCTCGCCTGCCGCTGATTCGCAAACATGTCAAATTACCGGTTGGCGTGGGGTTCGGCATTCGTGATGGCGCTACTGCACGTCAAGTTGCCGAGGTTGCTGACGCTGTTGTGATTGGCAGTCGCCTGGTGCAGCAGATCGAGTCGGCTGGTACGGCTGGTGCGGTCGAGCAGGTAAGTGCGCTGATCGCCGATATCCGCAATGCGATGGACAAGGCCTGATTGTGCCAACCAAGGAGGCAAACATGAGCTGGCTGCAGAAACTGCTACCTCCCAAAATCAAGAGCAAAACCAGTTTTGCCAAAACTGGCGTGCCGGAAGGTCTGTGGAGCAAATGTTCGTCGTGTGAGGCGGTGCTTTACCGCACCGACCTGGAAAACAATCTGCATGTTTGCCCCAAGTGTGGTTTTCACACGCCGCTGTCGGCACGTAAACGCCTGGAACTGTTGCTGGACCCGTCCGGCCAGTTTGAAATCGGCTCTGAAGTCAAACCGGTTGATCCGCTGAAATTCAAGGACAGCAAGAAATACGCCGATCGCCTGCAGACCGCGGCCGAAGACACTGGAGAGGATGATGCACTGCTGGTGATGCAAGGCAGTGTGCATAATATTCCGTTGGTTGCCGCAGCGTTTGAATTCAAGTTCATCGGCGGATCGATGGGGTCGGTAGTAGGCGAGCGCTTTGTGCGCGCCATCTACACCTGCCTGGATCAGAATCTGCCATTTGTATGTATTTCCGCCAGTGGTGGCGCGCGCATGCAGGAAGGCTTGTTCTCGTTGATGCAGATGGCCAAAACCAGTGCGGCGCTGACTTTTCTGGCAGACAAGCAGTTGCCGTTTATCTCGGTCCTGACGGATCCAACCATGGGTGGCGTATCCGCCAGCTTTGCTTTTTTGGGGGATGTAGTGATTGCCGAACCCAAGGCATTGATCGGCTTTGCCGGCCCGAGGGTGATTGAACAGACTGTACGCGAGACTTTGCCGGAAGGTTTTCAGCGGGCTGAGTTCCTGCTGGATCACGGAGCAGTAGACCTGATCGTGGATCGACGTCAGCTGCGCGACAAGATTGCCGATCTCTTATGTCTGTTGCAGTCTCGCCCGCCGCGTGAGGCGTAACACTCCATTTGCCTGAATACCCTATCGCCAGCTTGTGCCTGGCGATTTTTCTTGTCTGAAATATGGTTATGCCAACAACACTTGCCGAGTGGCTTGTTTACCTCGAAGCGTTACATCCCAGCACCATCGACATGGGCCTGGAACGTATCGCCCGCGTGCGTGATCGGATGGGTCTGGTGCCGGTATTTCCGGTTATCACCGTTGCCGGCACCAACGGCAAGGGTTCTGTCTGTGCCTTCCTGGGTGCAGTGTTCCATGCCGCCGGTTATCGCGCGGGTGTCTACACCTCGCCACATTTGCTGCGATACAACGAGCGGGTGCGCGTCGATCTTGATCAGGCCGACGATGCGGCGCTGTGTCGGGCCTTTGCCGCCGTTGAGCAGGCGCGTGGCGATGTCTCTTTGACCTATTTTGAGTTTGGCACGCTGGCTGCAATGTGGCATTTCCAGCAATGTGGCGTTGACGTTGCCATTCTGGAAGTGGGCCTCGGCGGGCGGCTGGATGCCGTTAACGTGTTTGAACCGGATTGCGCTGCGGTTGTCACTGTCGATCTGGATCATCAGGAGTATCTGGGCAATGATCGCGAAGCCATCGGCCGTGAGAAGGCCGGTATTTTTCGTGCCGGAAAGCCGGCTATCTGCGGTGATGCCCTACCTCCGGCGAGTCTGTTGACATATGCCGAAACCATTGGTGCCCCCTTGTTGTGCATCGGCCGCGATTTTGGCTTCCAGAGGCAGGAGCTGCAGTGGTCTTTCTGGGGGCCACACGGCAAGCATTTGTCTCTGCCGTTTCCGGGGTTGCGGGGCGGCTACCAGCTCAACAATGCCAGTGTGGCGCTGGCGATACTCGCGGAAATGCGTTCACGTTTGCCTGTCAGTGTTGGCGACATCAAACGCGGCTTACTCGAAGTGGATTGGCCCGGCCGTTTTCAGGTGTTGCCGGGCCGGCCTACCACCATTTTTGATGTCGGACATAACCCCCATGCAGCGCGAGCGCTGGCAGGCAGTCTCAAAACCATGGGTTATCATCCGCAGACCTATGCCGTATTTTCGATGCTGCGTGACAAGGACCTCGCTGAGGTGGCCGCAGCTGTCAACGACCAGATCGATGTCTGGCTGGTGGCGGGGCTGGATCTGCCGCGAGGTATGAGCGGAGAAGAGGTGGCTGCGCAGTTGGCTGCGGCCAATACCCGCGGCAAGGTACTGGTTTATACCGATATCGCCGAGGCCTACTCTGCTGCCTGTGATAAGGCCGCTGAAAATGATAGAATCGTCGTCTTCGGATCATTCCACACCGTCGCAGAGGCCATAGCCGCGCGACGTATTCGTGGCCACTGAGGTACTACAGACGCATGGCGCAGTCCCCAACAAACGACGAATTGCTGGTTCTGAAAAAGCGTGCCCGTCGGCGCCTGGTTGGTGCCGTAGCCTTGGTGCTGATCGCGATCATCGTGCTCTGGAATGTACTTGATCGCGAGCCGAAAACTGCGCATCAGCCGGTGAGTGTACAAGGCGTGGAAATCATCAGCGATGCGCCACAAATCAATTCTGCACCAATCAAATCCGAGAAATCCGCGTCACCATTTGCCGAGCCTGTTTCACCAGATGCCCCTCCGTTAGCTTTGCCTGCACCGACTGAGCCACAGGCATCGTCGCCAGCGGAATCGGCTCCGGCCGAGAGCAAGGCAAAGCCCGAAGCGAAAAAGGTCGAGCCGGCCGTCGCTTTGCAGAAAAAAGAAGAGAAAAAAGAGCCTGCGCCGAAAAAAGACGAGTCCAAGGCAGAGAAAAAGCCTGTGCCCAAGCCGGAAAAACATGAGGCCAAAGCTGAGAGTAAGGACAACAAGCCGCCTGTTGACGAATACAAACCGCAATTGATTCAAGTTGCTGCGCTGTCAGACGCCGGCAAAGCCTTGGCTTTGGTTGACAAGTTGGCAGCACACGGCGTCAAGGCCTATACCGAACAGAAGGGCGAGCTGACCCGCGTGCGGGTGGGGCCGTTTGCCTCGCGCGAGCAGGCAGAAAAAACGTTGGCAAAAATTCAGGCAGCCGGCGCATCTGGCGTGATCGTTTCCAAGTGAGTATATCGACTCGATGACCACATTCGATTACGCAATCCTGTTCATTATCGGCATGTCCATCATTTTGTCGGTAATGCGCGGCGCTGTGCGTGAACTGATTGCGCTTGCCGCCTGGTTTGTTTCCTTCTGGGTTGCACGAAATTTTACCGAGGAACTGACGCCGCTCTTGCCGCAGGCGATACCTAGCGATGAGCTGCGTCTACTGGCGGCTTTCGTGATTCTGTTCCTTGGAAGTCTGTTGATCATGACCTTGCTGTCGATAGCATTGTCAGAAGTGGTAAAGGCGATCGGCCTGTCGGGTTTTGATCGTTTGCTGGGTGCGGGTGTTGGCCTGCTGCGCGGCTGCTTTATCGTACTGGTTCTGGTGTTACTAGCCGGCCTTACCGGCCTTCCGAAAACCCAGGCATGGAAAAATGCCATGTTCAGCCCCGTGCTTGAGGCGAGTGCGCTGGCGGTCAGACCTTGGCTGCCGGATGCATTGGCCGAGCACATTCGCTACGAGTGAAACAGTATGTGTGGAATTATTGGCATTGTTGCCCAAAGCCCAGTTAATCAGTTGTTGTACGACGGATTGCTGGTTCTTCAACACCGCGGCCAGGATGCGGCCGGGATTGTCACCTCTGAAGGCTCCCGCTTTCATCTGCACAAAGGTGCCGGTCTGGTGCGCGACGTGTTCCGCACCCGCAATATGCGCTCCCTTAGCGGTAATCTGGGTATCGGTCATGTGCGTTATCCGACTGCCGGTTCGGCATCGGCGATTTCCGAGGCACAGCCGTTTTACGTCAATTCGCCGTTCGGTATCGTGCTGGCGCACAATGGCAACCTGACCAACGCCGATCAGCTGAAGCAGGAAATGTTCACGCTGGATCGCCGCCATATCAACACCAATTCCGATTCGGAAGCGCTGCTGAATGTGTTTGCGCACGAGCTGCAGGTGCGCGCCAGCTCGATCCATCTGGATACCGAAGCGGTATTTGGTGCCGTTGCTGCCGTGCATCAGCGCTGCAAGGGGGCTTATGCGGTAGTGGCCATGATCGCGGGGCAGGGGTTGCTGGCTTTCAGAGATCCGAATGGTATTCGCCCGCTGGTTCTGGGCAAGAACGAAACGCCTGCCGGTACCGAATACATGGTGGCCTCGGAGAGCGTTGCGATCGATACGCTTGGCTTCCAGCTGGTGCGCGATATTGCGCCCGGTGAGGCGATATTCATTACGCCAGAAGGCCAGTTGTTCTCGCAGCAATGTGCTGCCGAAACCTCGCTGACGCCATGTATTTTCGAGTTTGTTTATTTTGCCCGACCCGATTCGGTGATAGACGGCGTTTCGGTTTACCAGTCGCGTCTGTTCATGGGTGAAAATCTGGCAGATAAAGTGCGCCGTATCCTGCCGCAGGTGGATATCGATGTGGTGATCCCGATTCCCGATACCAGCCGCGCCAGCGCCCTGCAGTTGGCCAACCATCTGGGGCTGCCGTATCGCGAAGGCTTCATCAAGAATCGCTACATCGGTCGTACCTTCATCATGCCGGGGCAGGGCGTGCGCCGCAAATCGGTGCGCCAGAAGCTCAACCCGATTGCCGTTGAATTCAAGGGCAAAAACGTATTGCTGGTAGATGATTCCATCGTGCGTGGCACCACGTCGCGGGAGATCGTGCAAATGGCGCGTGATGCCGGCGCAGCCAAGGTGTATTTCGCTTCGGCTGCACCGCCGGTGCGTTTTCCCAACGTTTATGGCATTGATATGCCGACGCGCAAGGAGTTGCTGGCGACTGGCCGTACCCATGAAGAAATTGCCGCAGAAATCGGTGCCGATGAAATCATCTATCAGGAACTGGACGCACTGGAATATGCAGTAACCCGTTGCAATTTCGAGGTCAAACAGTTCGAAAGCTCCTGTTTCAGCGGTAAATATGTCACTGGCGACATCGATGACGCTTATCTGGACCGCATTGAATCCGAGCGTAACGATTCCACTAACTCGGAAAAGGACAAGGATCTGGATCTGAACATTGGTGTTGCGGAGCAGAACCTGATGTAAATGGCCCTGCCCGGACTGATTTCTCTGCGGTGGGATTGTTCCGGGCACGGTTGACAGTTGCCGGCGAGGCAGCGAAGATAGGTGGGTTGCGCCGATTTGTCACTGCTTGCGGGCGCCTAAAAAATACAGCTAAATTGTGGCGTTTCGCTGAAACGTGTCGAAACCCGCTTGGCTGTTGCAAGCGGGTTTTTTGTTTTTATGCATGAATTTTTGCGACAGGAGTCCTGCATGAGTTTTCCGATTGATCCTGAATGGCATGACGAGACGCTGGCCATTCGCAGCGGGATTGAGCGCTCCCAGTTTGGGGAGCACAGCGAAGCCCTGTATCTGACCTCCAGCTTTGTGTTTGGCAGTGCGGCCGAGGCGGCTGCGCGCTTTTCCGGCGCCGAGCCTGGCAATATCTACGCTCGTTTCACCAATCCTACCGTAAGCGCCTTTCAGGAGCGCCTGGCTGCGCTGGAAGGCGCGGAATTCTGCGTTGCCACGGCCTCGGGCATGTCGGCCATTCTGGCGTGCACCATGGGCTTGCTCTCGGCGGGCGATCACATCGTTGCCTCGCAGAGCCTGTTCGGTGCAACGGTGCAGCTGTTCAACAATATCCTGGTCCGATTCGGTATTGAAACCACCTATGTGAGCCTGACCTCGACCGATGCCTGGCGCGATGCGGTTAAGCCGAACACCAAACTGTTTTTTATCGAGACACCGTCCAACCCGATGACCGAGGTGGCCGATATCGCCGCGATTGCCGCCATTGCCAAGCAAAAGGGCGTGCTGTTGGCAGTTGATAACTGTTTCTGCACGCCGATCTTGCAGAAGCCCTTGCAGCTTGGTGCCGATATCGTGATCCATTCCGCCACCAAATATCTGGATGGACAGGGACGGGTGCTGGGCGGTGCGGTGCTGGGGCGCAAGGATTTGCTGGAGCCGGTGTATGGCTTCCTGCGCACTGCCGGGCCAACCCTGTCGGCATTCAACGCCTGGGTGTTCCTGAAAGGCCTGGAAACGCTGCAGTTGCGCATGGATGCGCATTGCCGCCATGCCTTGCAGGTAGCGCAATGGCTGGAAGCACATCCGGCCGTGGCGCGCGTCTATTACCCAGGGCTGGCCTCACATCCGCAGCACGAATTGGCCATGCGTCAGCAATCGGCCGGCGGCGGTATTGTCGCTTTTGAGGTGAAGGGGGGCAAAGAAGCGGCCTGGAAAGTGGTCGACTCGGCACGACTGATGTCGGTGACGGCGAATCTGGGTGATACCAAAACCACCATCACCCATCCGGCCACCACCACCCACGGGCGGATTTCGCCAGAGGCACG
>JAUPTR010000115.1 GCA_030917985.1 Pseudomonadota bacterium
GCACCTGGGCTCGGGCATCACCTGGGATTGGCAAGGCACGCCGGTGCTGGCATCGCCCAATCTGAAAGACGGCAGCGTCAGTATCATCGACATGAAAAACTGGAAAACCGTCAAAACCATTCAGACCAACGGCCCCGGCTTTTTCATGCGCAGCCACGAAAAAACGCCCTACGCCTGGGTCGACAGCATGATGTCGCCGACCATGAAAGATCGCATGCAGATCATCGACAAACAAACGCTGGAAGTGGTCGGAGAGGTACGCCCGGAACCGGGCAAAACCCTCGCCCATATCGAGTTTACCCGTGACGGAAAATACGCATTGGCGAGCCTGTGGGAAAACGATGGCGCGCTGATCGTGTTTGACGCAGCAACGTTCAAGGAAGTGAAGCGCCTGCCGATGAGCAAACCGGTCGGCAAATACAACGTCTACAACAAGACCACCCGCTCCTCCGGCACCAGCCATTAAACACCGCTGCGAGCCAATCCTGGCGCGGGCTGCACGCCAGCCTGCAGGGCACGCCAGGAGCGGCGTTCAGAGCAACAAAAAAGCCGCAGCAATGCGGCTTTTTTGTTGCCGCAACGGCGATAACTATTCCTGCACCTGAATCGAGCCGTTGGCGGTCACCATCACACTACCGGAACCGCCATCGGCCATCGGCGGTGCCGCTTCGGCAGCCATTACGCCGGCTTTGGCATACGCCATGCGCGGCGCGTAGGGCATGCGGCTATTGAGCGCCATGTTGACGATACGGTAGTTTTTGCTCTTGAACGCCTTGGCCACTACCTCGGCCTTGCCACGAAAAGCGGCAATGGCTTCGGTGGTCAGCTCCGATTCAACCCGCTGGCGCGTTTCATCGGCAATGGCAAACTCCCAGTTGCCCAGCTGCAAAAAGCCCTGCAACTTGCCGATCAGCTCCGAACACTGGCGAAAATCGCGGCACTCCAGCCGCACCTCGGCGCGGCTGCGCCAGCCGGTCATGCGGTTTTTCTGATCGTAGACCGGATAGGTCTGGTTATCGCCGGCAGAAAAACGGATGCCTGGATATGCCCCCGCCAGCTTTTTCGCTTCATGCATCTTGTTGTTGATGTTATTTGCCAACCTGGCCGCATCGGCATCGTTCATTTCGGCAAACAACGCGGCGCGCATCAGATCGTTGGCCACCTCGCGCCGCGCGTCGGCATCCAGACTGATCACGTTGTAATTCAATGGGTCGGCATGGGCCGTTGCCCCCAGCAAGCCAACAAGCAAAAACAGTCGTTTCATAAGCACTCCGGCAGCGGGTTAATGAACTTCGTGCGGGGTGGGCTCGGTATCTTCATCGAGCGTATCCACCACCATGGTGTGGATTTCCACGTCAAACCATTCCCAGAAAGTCTTCAGCGTACGCAGCGGCGGCCACAGGCTTTTGTCTTCACACCACGAGCCCAGCTCCGCATCAAAAATCTGCGCATACAAATCGTCGATATAGGCAATCGCCTGTTCCGGCTCTTCAAACTCGGGAATCAGCAACACCGTGCAATCCAGCCGCAGGCTATCCAGCCCCAGCTGTACATCGTTGTCGGGCAAGGCATTCAGCCATTCCATAAAAGCTTGTTTAGGCTTGATTACGGCCACATTGCGGTCAATAGCATACATAATGAGCACCTGAGATAAATGAACGCCACGCGGCGGAATGTAAGCAACTGCAAAATCCAGCAGCGCCGTGCCAAGCATACCATGCCACTTGGCTCGCCTTCCACGCCACGGCCTGGTGTAGAATCCGGTCATGCGAAGCCCTTTCCCGACAGCCATCCGTTATCTTTGCTGCCTGTGGCTGGCATTTGCCTGCCTGATTGCAAGCAGCCAGGTTTTTGCTGCACGGCAAGACCTGAACAAGGTCTACGCCAGTGTGCGCCTGTTCGTGCAGCAGCAACTTCAGGCCGCGGGCAGCGATCCGCAATTCGAAATCGGCAAACTCGACCCGCGCCTGTATCTGCCCGATTGCAAACAGCAGGAAGCGTTTTTGCCGGGTGATGCGCGCCTGGAGGGAAAAACCCGCATTGGGGTACGCTGCCTGCAGCCGGTTGAGTGGTCGATTATCGTGCCGGTGACGGTGAAGCAAACCACACGCGTGGTGATCCTCAATCGTTTAGTGAACACGGGCCAAACCATTGAACCGGCCGATATCAACGTGCGTAATCTGGCAGAAGGGGAATCCGCACCACCTGCCGCACTCAACACCGCCGATCAAGCCATAGGCAAAGTTGCAATCGTCACGCTGGGAAAAGGCCTGATGCTGCGCGCCGATATGTTACGCCAGCCTTATGTGATTTTGCAGAACCAGACAGTCACCCTGATGGTTCAGGGCGAAGGGTTCCAGGTTGGCAACGACGCCAAGGCGCTGGGTAACGCGTCGGTCGGGCAGCCAGTTTCTGTAAAGACCCAATCGGGGCAGATTGTTCGCGGCATCGCCCGCGGGCCAGGGGTAGTGGTTGCCGCGCCCTGAGAAATTGTGCGCCGGCTTGTTACACCACGCGGATCGGAGCTGACGTGTGGCCAATCGGCAGACATAAATTTTTTGCAAAAAAGATTAAAGATCTACAATTCAGTGCCGATAGAACATCTAGGATTACTGTTTCCAGCAACCGCAGATTCGATTGCTGATTGGAGTGCAAAATGAAAATCGACAATTCCGGCAAACCACTGA
>JAUPTR010000116.1 GCA_030917985.1 Pseudomonadota bacterium
CCGCGCCCTCGCCCATTGTTTTGCCACGCCCACACCGATTCAGGCCGGTGCGATTCCGCCGATTCTGCAAGGGCGCGACGTACTGGTGAGCGCCCCAACCGGCAGCGGCAAGACGGCGGCGTTTGGCCTGCCACTGCTGCAGCACTGCCAGCAGCGCGGCGGCAGCCGGCCACGGGTATTGCGCGGACTGATTCTGGTGCCTACCCGCGAGCTGGCGGCGCAGGTCGGCGCGGTGTTGCGCGAGCTGGCACAGGCGCTGATGCCGACGCCGAAAATCGACATTGTGTTTGGTGGTGTGTCGATCAACCCGCAAATGCTGGAACTGCGCGGCGGCGCCGATATCGTTGTCGCCACGCCGGGGCGGCTGCTGGATTTGCAGCAACACAATGCGCTGCAGCTGGATCAGGTAGAAATGCTGGTGCTCGACGAGGCCGACCGGCTGTTGGACATGGGCTTTGCCGAGGAGATCAGCCAGATTCTTGCCTTGCTGCCGGCCAGGCGGCAAAACCTGTTTTTCTCTGCCACCTTTGCCCCGGCAGTGACCGCGCTGGCGCAGCAATTGCTGCACAACCCGGTGCGCATCAGCGCCGATGCCGACGCAGAGAGCCGCCCGGACATCAGACAACGGGTGATTCAGGTCGACGCCCACCGCCGCATCGATCTGCTGCAACAGCTGCTGCAGCAGGAAAACTGGCGCCAGGTGCTGGTGTTTGTCGCCACCAAGCGTGATGCTGACGAAATTGCCGACACGCTGCGCCTGGCCGGCATTGCCGCTGCGGCTTTCCACGGCGATGCGGCACAGGGGATTCGCACCCTGGTGCTGGATAATTTCAAGACTGGCCAATTGCGGGTGATGGTCGCCACCGATGTTGCCGCACGCGGGCTGGACATCCAGCAACTTCCGGCGGTGATCAACTACGACCTGCCGCGCTCGACCGACGACTATACCCACCGCATCGGCCGCACCGGCCGTGCAGGCGAAAGCGGTCTGGCCATCAACCTGGTGGATGCCAGCAGCGAAGCACACATGCACCTGATCGAAAAACGCCAGCAGCAGCGTGTGCCGCGCGAGCAGATTGCCGGCTTCGAGCCAGCCGAAACATCACCCACCACCGGCAAGGGCCCGGCGGCAGCCGATGGTGGCGGCATCAAGGGCAAACGCAAGAGCAAGAAAGACAAACTGCGCGAAGCAGCTGCCGGAAAACAATAACCCCAAGCCCACGCACCGGCTACTGCAGGCACCGGCTTCACCTTGCCGACCTCTCGGGCAGCAAAAAGCCCCGCAAATGCGGGGCTGGTCGGTGACGCTACAACCGGGTGTTGCCGGCAACTCAAGGATTCGGCATCAGCGAGATTTTTTTCTGCCACTCGGCCGGGCCGGTCTGGTGCACCGATGTGCCCTGTGAATCAACCGCTACGGTAACCGGCATGTCTTGTACGTCAAACTCGTAAATGGCTTCCATGCCCAGATCCTCAAAGGCAACCACCCTGGCCGCCTTGATGGCCTTGGACACCAGATAGGCAGCACCGCCCACGGCCATCAGGTAAACCGCGTGGTTGTCCTTGATGGCATCAATCGCAGTCTGGCCACGTTCGGCCTTGCCCACCATACCCAACAAGCCGGTCTGTTCCAGCATCTGGCGGGTGAACTTGTCCATGCGGGTTGCGGTAGTCGGGCCAGCCGGGCCCACCACTTCATCACGTACCGGATCAACCGGTCCAACGTAATAAATGAAGCGATTGGCAAAATCCACCGGCAATGTCTCGCCGCGCGCCAACATATCCACCATGCGCTTGTGTGCAGCATCGCGGCCGGTCAGCAATTTGCCGTTGAGCAACAAGGTTTCACCCGGCTTCCAGCTTTCGACATCCGCACGGGTCACAGTGTTCAGATCAACACGGCGCGCCTGTGCTGACGGCGTCCAGGTTACGGCCGGCCAGTCTTCCAGCTTTGGCGGCTCTAGTCTGGCAGGGCCGGAACCATCCAGCTCGAAATGTACGTGACGTGTTGCCGCGCAGTTCGGAATCATTGCCACCGGCAACGAGGCAGCGTGGGTCGGATAATCGAGGATCTTGACGTCGAGCACCGTGGACAGGCCACCCAGGCCTTGCGCGCCGATGCCGAGTGCATTGACCTTTTGATACAGCTCGATACGCAGTTCTTCAATACGGTTTTGCGGCCCGCGGGCAATCAGATCCTGAATATCGATGTGATCCATCAACGACTGCTTGGCCAGCAGCATCGCCTTCTCTGCCGTACCACCAATGCCGATACCCAGCATGCCCGGCGGGCACCAGCCGGCGCCCATGGCTGGCACGGTTTTCAGCACCCAGTCAACAATCGAATCCGACGGATTGAGCATCACAAACTTGGATTTGTTCTCCGAACCACCGCCCTTGGCAGCAATGCTGACGTCAACGGTATTTCCCGGCACCAGATCAAAATGCACGATCGCCGGCGTGTTGTCGCGGGTGTTCTTGCGCGCACCGGCCGGATCAGCCAGCACCGAGGCACGCAGCTTGTTGTCCGGATGGTTGTAGGCCTGGCGCACACCTTCGTTGACCATGTCCTGAATCGACATGGTGACATCCGCCCACTTGACGTCCATCCCGACCTTGACGAAAGCGCAGACAATGCCGGTATCCTGACAGATCGGGCGATGGCCCTCGGCACACATGCGCGAATTGGTCAGAATCTGCGCAATCGCATCCTTGGCGGCAGCAGACTGCTCGCGCTCATAGGCATCGCCCAGGGCCTTGATGTAATCGGCCGGATGGTAATAGGAAATGTATTGCAGGCTATCGGCAATACTATCGATAAAATCTTGTTGGCGAATGGTAGTCATTGGATCCGGTTCCTCTCGTCAAGGCCAGCTGGCCCCAACTACAACAGATATAAGGCAACGCCCCAGCATTGCCCGCCGCAGGGCGAGCATTGTAACCGATTTGTTTGCTGAAAACCCTGCTCGCGTATCGGGCAGCATGATCAGGCGGGATCACATCGCCGGCAGACCGGCAGCACTGGATGCGGCGAACTTTACTGCGCCAAGCCAATCCAAACGCCACGATATCGATCAAGCAAACACAGATCATCGACAGAAATCGGTTTATAATGCCCGGTTTTCCGCACACAGCTTTTGCAGGAGCTTCTAATGGATGAAGAGTTGCGCCGCAGCGCGCTGGAATATCACCTGTTTCCCAAGCCGGGCAAGATTCAGGTCGCCCCAACCAAGCCGCTGGCCAGCCAGCGCGATCTGGCCCTGGCGTATTCGCCGGGTGTTGCTGCTGCGTGTGATGCGATTGTCGAAGACCCGAACAACGCCCGCAAATACACCGCCCGCGGCAATCTGGTGGCGGTGATCACCAATGGCACGGCAGTGCTGGGCCTGGGTGATATCGGCCCGCTGGCCGGCAAGCCGGTGATGGAAGGCAAAGGCGTTCTGTTCAAGAAGTTTGCCGGCATCGATGTATTTGACATCGAAGTTGACGAAAAAGACCCGCAAAAGCTGGTGGACATCATTGCCGCGCTGGAACCCACCTTTGGTGGCATCAACCTGGAAGACATCAAGGCGCCGGAATGTTTCTATGTTGAGAAACACCTGCGCGACCGCATGAAAATCCCGGTATTCCATGACGACCAGCACGGCACAGCCATCATCACAGCAGCAGCAGTGCTCAACGGCCTGCGCATTTTCGGCAAGGACATCGCCAGGGTAAAACTGGTGACATCGGGTGCCGGCGCCGCTGCCGTGGCCTGTCTTGACCTGCTGGTGGCACTGGGTGTGAAGATTGAAAACATCGTCATGTGCGACTCCAAGGGCGTGGTGCACACTGCGCGCGAAGACTGGGATCGCCTGGATGAATCCAAGCGCCGTTACGCCAAGGATACCCCTGCCCGCTCGCTGAAAGATGCGCTGGTGGGTGCGGACATTTTCCTCGGTTTGTCCGGCCCGAAACTGGTCACACAGGAAATGGTCAAGGGCATGGCCGATGCACCGCTGATTCTGGCGCTGGCCAACCCGGAACCGGAAATCCTGCCGCCGCTGGCGAAAGAAGCCCGTCCGGATGCCATCATCTGCACCGGCCGTTCGGATTTCCCGAACCAGGTCAACAATGTGCTGTGTTTCCCGTTCATCTTCCGTGGTGCGCTGGACGTGGGCGCCACCACCATCAACGAAGAAATGAAACTGGCGTGTGTGCGTGCGATTGCCGATCTGGCCATGGCCGAGCAATCAGACGTGGTTGCCGATGCCTACGTCGGCCAGACCCTGTCGTTCGGCCCGGACTACATCATTCCGAAACCATTCGACCCGCGCCTGATCATCAAGATTGCGCCAGCCGTCGCTGAAGCAGCAATGAAATCCGGCGTGGCCACCCGCCCGATCGAAGACCTCAACGCCTACCGCGATGAACTGACCCAGTTTGTCTACAAGTCCAACCTGTTCATGAAGCCGGTGTTTTCGGCAGCAAAACAGGCGAAGGCGCGCGTCATCTACGCCGAAGGTGAAGACCAGCGTGTATTGCATGCCGTGCAGGAAGTGGTGGATCAGGGCCTGGCGCAGCCGATCCTGATCGGTCGTCCGCATGTGATTGAGCAGCGCATCGAAAAACTTGGCCTGCGAATTCGTCCAGGTGTTGATTTCGAGCTGGTCAACAACGAAAACGATCCGCGCTACCGCGAATATTCGCAACTGTATTTCGACCTGATGC
>JAUPTR010000117.1 GCA_030917985.1 Pseudomonadota bacterium
TGCCTGCGCCATCGGCCTGTTTCAGAGCCTGGCGTGGATGGGCAACAAAAAGGCGATGGTGGTGGGCTTTCAGCGCCAGCGCGCTGCCGATTGCGCCAGCTGTTATTCGGCTTGTGATCATGTCTGCCCGATGCGCCTCAATCCGCGCAACGTCAAACGCCTGATGTTTGCCTGCGTGCAGTGCGGCCAGTGTCTGGATGCCTGCAACCACACCCAGGATGCCAATCCGCAAGGGCCGCTGCTGCGCTGGGTGCACGAATCCACTGCTGAGTCCGAAGCGGCCTTTAATGCCAGGGCGGCACGGGTTATCCCAATTAAACCGGAATCAGAAAAGCACTGAATCATGGAAGAGTATGTTGGCGAATTATGGGATCGTTTCATCCGCAAGGTGGCGTATCGCGGATATCCCGAGGCACGCGTCAAGCTGGAACAAATGGCGAAACTGGCACCGGTATTCTTTCGTGCGCTTGGCGGTGATCCCGGCCTGAACGTGACTGCCGGCAGTGCCACCAGCCATGGCGCGCGGCGCAACTGGGTGCAGCGTGTGGCCGGCACCGGCGAAAAGGCCGAGCTGGCCTGGCGCGACGGCGCCAGCCTGTATCTGCCGGCAGAGCTGGACGTGTTTCCGCAGGCGGCGCTCAACCGGGATTTGTATTTGTGGCTGATTGCCTTGTCGGCGCACGATTGCGCCAGTGACTTGCCGTGGCTGGCGCGCAACCAGCAAGCCACGCTGGCCACGCTGCAGGCCTTGCCGGGCCTGGCCGGGCGGTATCAGATTCTGGTGGAAGCATTGATCGCCGAACGGGGTGATCCGGCGAAACTATTGCCGGCCGAACGGGCTGCCGAAGAGGTGGTGCGTGCTGCCTTGCGTGATCCGGCCACGCCGCAAGTGTTGCCGCCCGCACCCAAACCGGTGCAGCCGGTGCCGCTGTGGTTGCACCCGGAGGCTCCGGTGGCTGCCGGCGTGCGTGCCCGCAGCCAGGAAGAAACCGCTGAGGCCAGTGAAGAGGCAACAGCCAAAACCCCGGAAACCCAGCGCAAGCGCAAGGCCGAATCCACCGACATGCCGGACGGCAAAAATGGCTTCATGCTGCGTTTTCGTGCCGAGAGCCTGTTTTCCTGGGCGGAATTCGTCAAGGTCAACCGCGCCACCGACGATGACGAAGACCCGGATGCCGCTTCGGCCGCCGACGATCTGGATCAGTTGACAGTTGCACGAGACAACAAGCGCAGCGCCAGCCGCATCCGTTTTGATCTGGACTTGCCGGCCGAAGCCGATGATGACACGGTGCTCGAAAGCGGCACGCTGCTGCCGGAATGGCACTACAAGAAACAACGCATGTTGCCGGATATGTGCCGCATACACACCCTGGTGGCGGCCGATGCCCCGCCGTGTGCGTTGCCGCAGCCATTGGCGCGCACTGCACGTCTGTTGCGGCGGCAGTTTCAGGCATTAACGCCGCAGCGCACGCGGCTGCGCAACCAGCATAGCGGCAGCGATGTTGATCTGGATGCGCTGATGCGTTATTGCGCCGACCGCGCCAGCGGTGCGCCGGTAAGCGAGCCGGGGCTGTATCTGGATTTCCGCAACCACAACCGCGATCTGGCCTGCCTGCTGCTGGCCGATCTGTCGCTTTCCACCGATGCCTGGATCAATAATTCGGCGCGGGTGATCGACGTGATTCGCGACAGCCTGTTCCTGTTCTCCGAGGCCCTGTCCGCCACCGGCGACAGTTTTGCGCTGTACGGCTTTTCTTCGGTGCGGCGCGACAACGTGCGCTTTCATCTGCTCAAGGGTTTTGACGAACGCTACAACCCCGAGGTGCGTGGCCGGCTGGCAGCCATCAAACCGGGCTTCTACACCCGCATGGGCGCGGCGATTCGTCAGTCAACGCAGATCCTGTCCAGGCAGAAATCCGGGCGGCGCTTGTTGCTGATCCTCACCGACGGCAAGCCCAACGACCTCGATCAGTATGAAGGCCGCTATGGCATTGAGGATACGCGGGTAGCGATTCACGAAGCACGGCAAAAGGGCCTGACACCCTTCTGCGTTACCATCGACGAGAAGGCCGGCGATTATCTGCCGCACCTGTTTGGCTCCGGCAGCTTTGTGGTGGTGCGCAATGCCGCCGAGTTGCCGCAGGTGTTGCCGCGCCTTTATGTCAAATTAACCTGTAACGACTGATTTTTATTGCACTTGCCTTGTCGCAGCGACAACTCTGAACCACACTGAAGGCAGATCAATTTTCTTCCAGGGATGGTTCATGATCGGTACTTTCGAATTCAACAAAGCCAGCCTGCGCGATCCGGATTCTCTGACTGATTATCTGGAAGCATTTGGTGACACCCACCAGCAAATCGAACGTGCCATCAATATGTTGCTGCGCACACCCGAAGACAGCGCGCAGGTGCATGCGCTGTTCCGCTCGCTGCACACGCTGAAAAGCAATGCCGCCATGTGCCAGCTGGATTTCATGGTCTCGTTCCTGCATCCGCTGGAAGATCTGGTGGGCTCGGTGCGTGTGGCGCATATCGGCTTTACGCCACAAATTGCCGAGCTGATCCTGCTCTGTGTCGACCGTGCCCGACTGGCGGTTGATGTTGCCGAAACCGGCCAGCCGCTGACCAGCCTGACGCTGGAGCCGATTGCCACCGCCCTGCGCGAAATCAGCAAGCTGGATTCGGCGCAGGTGGCCGCACGTTTGCCCGGAGTGGTGGCCCTGTTCAGCGGTGGTGCACTGAAACCCGCAGGCGATATGGTCAGCATGCCGCCCTTGTCGGTGACGCCGATTGCCGGCGGCGCCGCCGAGCACCCGCAAAAAGCCGATCTGGAATTGTTCAAACGCCTGGCGCTGATGACCGAACGCCGCTCCGTGTATTGGGAAGAACGCACCAACCGCATCCTGGCGCTGGCGCTGGAAACCAATCACGTCGCCGGCAACCGCATCGACCCAGTGCAACTGGAAGCCGCCGTTTACACCCACGATGTCGGCATGGCCTTCCTCAGCGAAGCCATCTGGTCGAAAACCGGCAAATTCACCGATCTGGAACTGCGCGAAATGCGTACCCACCCCGTCATCGGCAGCGAAATCCTGCGGCGCATGCAAGGCTGGCAGCCAGCAGCAGAAATGGTGTTGCAACACCACGAACGCCCCGACGGCCACGGTTATCCCTTTGCATTGAAAGCCGGGCAGATTTGCGCCTGTGCCGGGCTGCTGGCAGTCATCGATGCCTTTGAAGCCATGACCCACGAGCGCGGTGACCGTTATCACAAGAAATCGATAGTCCGGACGATTTCGGAAATCAATGCCTGCGAAGGGCAGTTTGGGCGGGAGTGGATAGAGCCGTTCAACAAAGTAATCCGCCGCATGCTAGCCCAATAATTTAATTTCACGGCCAAACCGCTGCTGGCTTTGTCGGCTGCGCCTTGTCGTGCAATAGCACTGCCTGCGGCTTGCCTTCGCGCCAGCAACAGTTTTTCCGCGAAATTGCGCTTCGATAGGCGGCTGAAAAAGCCAAAACCAAATCTAAATCTGAAGCCCCAAACAAAAACAGCGCTGATTTCAGCGCTGTTTGTTTTTCTTGATCTCGAACACCGCAGCCCAGGCGGCGATTTGTTCGGGGAAGGGTGGGGAGGGCAAATCGATGCCGAGCAGATGGATCACTTCTGCCATCGGCAGGCGTTTGCCGGCCTTGAGGAACACCACGCGGATCATCGCGCTGGCGCAGAGCTGGCCGTTTTGCTGGAATTCGTGCTGGATGTAGCAATAACGCTCATCCCAGCAGACCACGCGGCTTTCCAGCGTAAAGCGTGAAAACGGCGCCATTTCGCGGAAGAAGGTGATTTCCACCGCCTGCGCCACCGAGGCAATGCGCTGGCGGAACACCAGCCGCAGCAGGCCGGTTTGCCCCAGCAGGTGGGTGCGCCCCAGATCCATGAACGACAGGTAGCGCGAATTGGTCAGGTGCAGGTTCAGATCGCAATCGGTGGGAAATACCGAGAAACGCAAGTGCGAAGGCTGTAACAGCCCTTGCGCCTTGGCGAATATCGATTGCCACAAAATCAGCCAGAAACGGAAGTACAGATTCATGAAAAGCAAACGCTCGTTTGAATTGCCTTCATTATTGGCGCCGGAATTGCCAACGTCCAGTATTTTTTGTTGCTGCCGGTTTGCGATGTCATGGGCGTTGGCCTGCAGGCCGCACCCAGATTGCCTTGCAGCTTGGCCTGCGGGCCAGTCTGGGTGCGGCTTGCAGGCCAGGTGCCGATGCTGCTCAGTGGGTGCCGGATGTATCCTGCCGCGCCAGCCATTGCCGGTAGCGGCTGCTCAGGTTGCGCAGGCGGATCTGGCTGGAGAGCATCGCCAGCTGCGGCGAGACGGCAGAGCGAGGCTGCCTGCCGGCGGCCATTTGCCCGAGGCGTTCGGTGGTCTGCATCAGCATGGCAACGGCGGATGGTGGTGCTCCGTCTGCCGTTGTGGCGTTGTCAGGCTGCAATGATTCACCGGCTTGCCAGCGCCGGGGCAGGTCGGGCTGTTGTGCCAGCGCGGTTGCCAGCCCCACCATTGCCACCCCCTGCACTAATGCGGTTTCCGCGCCTGCGCGGCTGCGGATGCCGCCGGTTAATTGCAGCGGCATCTGTGCTGCAGCCAGCAGGGCTTGCGCGTGCGGCAGAAAATACGCCTCAGGCGGCAGGGCGGTGTGATCGGCTGGCTGCCCGAACATGGCCGGGCTGGCATAGGTGCCGCCAGTGATTTCCAGCAAATCCAGTCCGAGCGGGTTGAGCATGTTGATCACCTGTGCCGCCTCTTGGCTGTCAAAGCCGCCGGCGATGAAATCGCTGCAATTGAGTTTGACCGATACGCCAAAGCCGGGCCTTGCCTGCTCCCGCACCGCCTTGACGCAGTCCAGCAGCAACCGCGCGCGATTGGTCAGGCAACCACCCCATTGATCGTTGCGCCGATTGCTGAGTGGCGACAAAAACTGGCTGAGCAAATGGCCATGCCCGGCATCGATCTGCACCCCGTCAAAGCCGGCGCGCTCGGCCAATAATGCGCTGCGGGCAAAACCGGCGATCACCTCGGAAATTTCGGCTTCTGTCATGGCGCGGGGTGCGGCGAACTCCATCCCGGTTTCCGGTAGCTGCAGCGGGATCGCCGATGGCGCACAGGCGCAACCGCCCATGCCCGCCAGCATCTGCCGCCCCGGATGGCCCAGCTGCATCCACACTTGCGCGCCACGGCTGCGGCATACACCGGCCCATCTGGCAAACTGGGGCAGGTAGCGATCCGAATCCAGCAGGGCGGATCCGGGGCTGCTGAGCGCATGGCGCTGGATCATCACGCTGCCGGTGATGATCAGCCCCGCGCCACCCTCCGCCCAGCGCTGATACAGCCGAATCTGCCGGCTACCCGGTGCGTGATTGGCATCGGCCAGTGCGCTGTCCATGGCGGCCCTGGCAATCCGGTTGTGCAGGGTGGTGCCATTCGGCAACAACAGGGGCTGAAACAATAGAGACGAAGCCATGATCTGCTCGGGTGGAAATGAATTTTGCATATTTTGGACATTGGTGTTCAATATTGTCAATATGTATGCAAATATGCGCCAAATTGATCGTTATTGACACGTTTTGATCAATGGTGTTCAAATTGGCCCGTTTTCATTTTTCTGGGTGCGCGCTAGTGGCAGCAAGTTATTCCGACAGCCCGGTTCTCAGGCGGATTCACCAGGCGGCATTGCGGCTGTTTGCCGAAACCGGCGCCACTCATGTCAGCATCAGCGAGCTGGCTCAGGCCGCCGGCGTGGCGCGTGGCACCATCTACAACAATCTGACTGCGCCGGAAGCCTTGTTCGAGGTGATCGCCAGTGAGCTTGGCGATGAAATGCACCAGCGGGTGCTGGCCAGCTTCGGGGCAGACGAGCAACCGGCACAAAGGCTGGCAAACGGTGTGCGTTTTTTCATTCGCCGCACGCATGACGAGCCTGACTGGGGGCGTTTTCTGTGCCGCTTTGCCTTCAGCAGCGAATCCATGCGCACCACCCTCAACAGCCCGCTGGCGCAGGAAATCCTCTCGGGTAGCGAGGCGGGCTGTTTTCATCTGCAGCCGCAGCAATTGTTGTCGGCCATGGCCCTGATTGCCGGTACGGTTCTGAGCTCGATGCTGCTGGTGCGCGAAGGCTTGCGCACCTGGCGCGATGCCGGTGCCGACTGTGCCGAACTGCTGCTGCGGGCGCTGGGTGTGCCGGCGGACGAGGCACGCCGACTGGCACTGTCCGAGCTGCCGCCCTTGTTGCCCGCCACGGCCTGATTCGGGCGGGGCCTGGGCCGCTGCCCACCGGTTGCCGGTCAATCCGTCATGCCTGAATTGATTTTCAAGGCGGGGAAAACATCCGCCATCCAAACGATACATAAACGATTAAATCGGTTGATTTAGTGTTGGGCGACAGTTACCATCATGACGATGTAATGTCGTGGCGATCGTTGTTGCCCGATAAAAATAAAGAGAAAAACGAGGAGAAATATCATGTCACTGATCAGCCTGCGGGCCGTCAGGAA
>JAUPTR010000118.1 GCA_030917985.1 Pseudomonadota bacterium
CACCGCCAATGGCAAACGAATACCTGCTCAGCATCGACAATGGCACGCAAAGCGTGCGTGCACTGCTGTTCGATCTCAAGGGGCACCTGGTGGCCAAGTCCCAGGTGCACCTCAACGCCTATTTTTCCGATCATCCGGGCTGGGCCGAACACGATCCACTGGGTTATTGGCAGGCGGTGTGCCAGGCGTGCCAACGCCTGTGGGCCGACAACCATATCCCGAAAAGCGCCATCAAGGGCGTGGCGGTAACCACCCAGCGCGGCACCATGATCAACCTCGACAAACACGGCAACCCGCTGCGGCCGGCGATTGTCTGGCTCGACCAGCGTCAGGCGCAGGCAGCGCCGGAAATCAAGTGGTGGTGGCGCGCTGCATTCAAGCTGGCGCGGGTGGATGAAACCATTCGCTACTTCCAGCGCGAAGCCGACGCCAACTGGATTGCACAAAACCAGCCGGAAATCTGGGATAAAACCGACAAATACCTGATGCTCGGCGGTTATCTGCATTACAAGCTGTGTGGCCGTGCGGTGGATTCAACCGGCTCGCAGGTGGGTTATCTGCCGTTCGATTTCAAGAGCCAGCACTGGGCACCAAGCTGGGACTGGAAATGGCAGGCGATGACCATCGACCGCTCGATGCTACCGGATCTGGTACCGCCAGGCACGGTGATCGGCGAAATCAGCAAGCAGGCTGCCGCCGAAACCGGCATCCCCCAAGGTGTACCGCTGATTGCCGCGGCGGCCGACAAGGCCTGTGAAGTGATCGGCGCCGGCTGCCTGCAGCCGCATATCGGCTGCCTGTCTTACGGCACCACGGCAACCATCAACACCACCACCGCCAAATATGTAGAGGCGATGCCGTTTATTCCACCTTACCCGGCGGCAGTGCCGGACATGTACAACACCGAAATCCAGATTTTCCGCGGATTCTGGATGGTGAGCTGGTTCAAGGAACAATTCGGCCATCTGGAAAAAATGGCCGCTGAACAGCAAGGCGTGGCGGCGGAAATGTTGTTCGACGAACTGGTGAACACCGTTCCGCCCGGCTCGATGGGGCTGATGCTGCAGCCTTACTGGAGCCCCGGCATCCGCTTCCCTGGGCCGGAGGCGAAAGGCGCGATTATCGGCTTTGGTGATGTACACACTCGCGCCCACGTGTATCGGGCGATTCTCGAAGGCCTGGCGTATGCGCTGCGCGAAGGCAAAGAGGCGATCGAAACCCGCAGCAAGACGCCGATCAGCAGCCTGCGTATTTCCGGCGGCGGCTCGCAGAGTGATGCAGCGATGCAGTTGACAGCAGACATTTTTAATTTGCCGACCGCACGGCCGCATATCTATGAAACATCGGGGCTGGGTGCGGCGATAAATGCCGCAGTGGGACTGAAGTTACATGCGGACTTCCGTACCGCCATCGACGAAATGACGCGCGTTGGTCAGATTTTTGAACCCGATCCACAACACGCGGCAACGTATGAGGCGCTTTACAGCCGGGTCTACAAACCGATGTATCAAAGGCTACAACCGCTTTATGCCGAAATCCGGCATATCACCGGCTATCCCAAGCAAGTATAAGCCCGGCCAAAGCGCTTGATCCGGCCTGCAACCCACGCCCCTATTGGCTTGCAGGCCGGCCTGCAGGCCAATACCAGAGCGGCCTGCAGGCCGATGCATATTAATCCGTTACAGCTTCGGCCACGCCAGCGCCCATGGCGGGCCGATCTTGTCCAGCTGTTGCTGCAGAATCGCGTTGCTAAACACGGCTCCCTCGCCCGGCGGGCAAATCAGTTCAATGCTTGCGCTGTCAAACCCGAAACGCACCGCCCAGGCGTGCAGATAACCGCGATCTACTTCAGCCTTTGAGCCATACGCCGCATCACCCAACACCGGCGAGCCGAGGCTTTTCATCGCCACACGCAGCTGGTGGGTTTTGCCGCTGTGCAACTGCAGCAGGAACAGCCGCAAGCCATTTTCCAGCCCCCAGCTGAAAAACTGCGTAATCGCCGGATTGTCCTGGGTGCGTGTCAACCGCCAGGTGCCGTTGCGGCTTTTCTGCATGTCGCCAATGATGGAGCCCTGCTTCTTGCCGGGTTTCTGATCCGACACGGCGATATAGAATTTCTGCATGTGCCGGTTACGTAGTTGTTCGGCCAGCTGATTGGCGGCTTCAGGGCTTTTGCCGAACAACACGATGCCGGAGGTGAGTTTGTCGAGCCGGTGCACCGCGTACAGCTCAAACCCCAGTTGCTGGCGCAGCAAGGCCACCAGCCCGGCCTCGCCGTCTTCGGAATGAAAGTTGAGCCCGGCGGGTTTGTTGACCGCGAGCCAGTGTTGGGTTTGTTGCAGAATCGGGATGAGCATATGAAAAACGCCACCCGAAGGTGGCGTTGTCGTCGAGCCGGAAAGCGGCAATTTACAGCATGCCCTTTTGCTTGAGCAAGTTGACCATGGTCGAGCCCAGTTCGGCCGGGCTGCGGGTGTAGGCGATGCCGGCTTTTTCGAACGCGGCAAACTTCTCTTCTGCCGTGCCCTTGCCACCGGAGATGATCGC
>JAUPTR010000119.1 GCA_030917985.1 Pseudomonadota bacterium
CGGCGGTGGCGGCACAATCTATAATCGTATTCGTCAGACCGGTACTGTTGCTGCTGAAGGGAATGGCTCGGCAGGCTTCCTGTATTTTGCATGGGCAGCGGTAGAAGAAATTTCCGGCCACAGCACCTCGCAGACTCCGTTTTTCCAGGTTCGTGTAACTAACGATTCGCAGAACAACGCAGCTATTTATAACGTTGCTCACTATGAAACTGATGGCGGCGCTTGGGTTACTGCCGCAAATGGCAACTGGAAGTATAGCGCCAATTCCAACGCCAATGATCCGCTGGGCTGGAATGTGGTTGCAGTTGATCTCGATGCCGCCGGTGTCAGCGTTGGCGACTCCTTGACTCTGGAAGCAATTGCACGCGATTGCACACAGAGTGCTCACGCCATGTACGTGTACCTGGATGGATTTGGTGGTGTGCGCCCGGATCCGGTAAACACTGTACCGGTTCCTGCTACGCTGGTTCTGATGGGCCTGGGTCTGACTGGTCTGGCTGCTGCGCGTCGCCGCAAGGCCTGATTGGCGTTGTGCTTGTGCAAAAAACCTCGCTGCGGCGAGGTTTTTTTGTTGGCTGTTTGTCTGGTTTTTTTGCTCATGTGCCGGCTATCGCCTAAAACTCAAAGTGGTGCTTTGAGGAGTGGCTTATGGATTATCAATATGAACTGGATGCGCGAGGCTTGAAGGCGCCGATTCCGGTGTTGCGTCTCAAACGGGCGATGGCGCAGATGAAGCCCGGTGAGGTGTTGTGCCTGATTGTGGATGACGCCCATTGTCGTCCGGATGTGCAGGCATTTGCACACCATGCGCGGCAGAAGCTGGTAGCGCAGGATATCAATGCCGGTGAGTCGCGTTATTATCTGGAAAAAAGTTGACGGGAGGCGTGGCCATGGTCAAGAAAGTTGAAGTCATTTCTGCGCTGGAGCAGGGGTTTCCGCGCATCACCGAAAAAATTGTCGAAACCTGGGGTGGGCCTGAGGTCAACCGTTACCTGCGCTCGCTGGTGTTCGACGAACGTGGCGACCGTCACGGTTTTCCGTTTGAGGTGGCAACAGAGTTGATGTTGCTGGAATTTATCAGCAATAGTGAAACCGGGGATTTTGATCAGTCGATTGAGGCCAAGGTGTTGAACAATCCGCTGTTTGGAATGGATCAGCGCTGAGCCGGCGCGCAAAACAAATCGGGCGCTCAAGCGCCCGTTTTGTTTTTAATGCGAGGTTTACAGGAACCGGGCCAGCAGAGCCTTGTCGTAGTTGCCCGCAAGCGGAATATGTACGGTGTAGCCGTTGCCGCTGGCAATTTGCAGTGGCAAACCATCGCTGCTGGTCATTTGCTGCAGCTCCACGATCTGGTTGCCATCCGGCAGGATGACTTCCAGCCGGTCGCCTACCTGGAAGCGGTTTTTGACTTCCACCACCGCCCAGCCCGATCCTGGCGCACGGCCGACAACCTCGCCCACATACTGGCTGCGGTTCGATTCCGAATGGCCTTTCATGTAGTTCTGATAATCCTGGGTGTGATGGCGCTGATAGAAGCCATCGGTATAACCGCGGCTGGCCAGGCCTTCCAGGTCGGAGAGCAGTTCCGGATTGAATGGCCGGCCGGCCAGCACATCGTTGATGGCGCGGCGGTAAACCTGGGCGGTGCGGGCCACGTAATACAGCGATTTGGTGCGGCCTTCGACCTTGAGCGAGTCGACACCAATTTTCATCAGCCGCTCCACGTGTTCAACGGCGCGCAGATCCTTGCTGTTCATGATGTAGGTGCCGTGCTCGTCTTCCAGAATCGGCATCATTTCGCCCGGACGCGAGTTTTCTTCAATCAGGTATACCCGGTCAGCCAGTGGATGGCGCTGTTGTTCGCCGACAGCGGCAAAGCTGCGGTTCGCCTCATCCAGTGCCTGATTGAAGTCGAACTTGAGTACCTGATGGTCGCCCGCATCGGTTTCATCGGTGTTGTGAACCTTGTAATCCCAGCGGCAGGAGTTGGTGCAGGTGCCCTGGTTAGGATCGCGGTGATTGAAATAACCGGATAACAAGCAGCGGCCGGAGTAGGCGATACACAAGGCGCCGTGTACGAATACTTCCAGTTCCATGTCCGGACATTCCTGGCGGATTTCCTCGACTTCATCGAGGCTCAGTTCGCGCGACAGGATGATGCGGGTGAGGCCAATGCTGCGCCAGAATTTGACTGCGGCGAAGTTGGTGGTGCTGGCCTGCACCGACAGATGAACCGGAATTTCCGGCCACTTCTCGCGCACCATCATGATCAGGCCAGGGTCGGCCATGATCAGCGCATCCGGCTTCATTTCGATCACCGGTTCCATATCGGCCAGATAGGTCTTGACCTTGGCGTTGTGCGGCAGAATGTTGCTGGCGACAAAAAACAGCTTGTTGCGTGCGTGGGCTTCTTCAATACCCTGGCGCAGTTGCTCCAGCTTGAACTCGTTGTTGCGGGCGCGCAGGCTGTAGCGTGGCTGGCCGGCATACACCGCATCTGCGCCATAATCGTAGGCGGCACGCATTTTTTCCAGATTGCCGGCAGGCAGCAGTAGTTCAGGGGCTTTCAACATGGCAGGGCTCATTATTTGTTGCAAATATGGCGCAGAATTATACGCCTTAAGTGCGCGAGCTTCAGTGTTGCTGTTTCGTCTCTGGTTTTTTCTCCGCGCAACGTGGCTCAGAGCCAATCCGGCGCTGCCGAAGTGGTTTACAATATGCCACTTGCAAATATCCGAATCGCGGCATGCGTCTGCGTTATCCCAGATCCTTTATTCACCTGATTGTGCTTGGCTTTGCCCTGGTATGCCTGCCCTTGGCGCTGGCATTGTTCACCAGTGCCGTGTCGATGCAAAAGCTGGCTGATCAGAGCAAGCGTGCGGTGTACCAATCGGTGCACTATGCGCGCGCCAGTCGCTCGCTGGCCGAAGAGATGACGCGTATGGAGCGCCATCTGCGGCAATATGCCGTGCTGGGTGACGTGGAGTTGTTGCTCGCCTATCAGGCCGCCCATCAATCAGTTCGGAGTGTGCTGACGGATTTGCTGGCTGCACCGCACGAATCGACGCTGGTAGCGGCGCTGCGTGATTTTTCCGATCGGGAGCAGCAGATTTACGCGAAGTTGTCCGTTCGGCATCTCGAACCGGAGGAAGTCGATCAGATTGCCGATGAACTGGGCGGCCTGAGTCGTGTGGTGGATCGCTTGCTGGCTCACGGCGACATTCTGACCGAACGCGAAGTCGCCAACACGCAGCAAATGGCAGCCCATGCGCGGGATGTGGTCATCAGGCAGCTGTGGTTGTTGCTACCGGTGGGGCTGGCGGTGATCTGGGGATTTGTGTTGATGACATCGCGCCCGATCCGGCAGATCGAGCAGGCTATCGAAGCCATGGGGCAGGGGGATTTTGCCTCGCGGGTGGAGATTGAAGGGCCGGGCGATCTGCGCCGGCTGGGTTTCCGGCTGGAGTGGTTGCGGGAACAATTGCGCCAGGTCGAGGATCAGAAAACACGCTTCCTGCAGCAGGTTTCGCATGATCTGAAGACGCCTCTGGCCGCATTGCGCGAAGGTGCTGATCTGCTGGTGGATGGCTCGGTGGGGTCGTTGAGCGTTGCACAGCAGGAGGTTGCGCAGATATTGCAGCACAACAGTGTACGCCTGCAGCGACAGATCGAAGGCCTGTTACAGTTCAGCGCCCTGCAAGCGCAGGCAACCAGCGTGGTCATGTCGCTTACGCCCTTGCGGCCACTGGTGAAAAAGGTGCTGGCGGCACAGCAATTGCCGTTGCTGAGCAAAAATATTTCAATTGAGCTGGCGTGTCCCAATCTGATCGTCGAAACCGATGCGGAAAAATTGCGCGTGATACTTGATAATCTGCTTTCCAATGCCATCCGTTATGCGCCCCAGCGCAGCGTGGTGAAACTGACATTGGCACAGCAGGAGGCGACGCTGTTGCTTGACGTGCTGGATGAAGGCCCCGGCATTGCCCCTGAGGAAAGAAAGCGCATTTTCGAACGTTTCTATCATGGCAGTGCCAGTGCCGAACAGCGGGTCAAGAGCAGCGGATTGGGCCTGGCGATTGTGGCCGAATTTGTGCGGGCACTGCGCGGCAGCATTGTGGTGCTGGAAAATCAGCCCGGCGCCCATTTCCGGGTTAGCTTGCCGATCCTTCACTGGAGCCAGGAGCGATGACGTGCAGATGCCGGTCATTGTTGTTGTCGCGCAAGGCAATCGTGCTGCTGTCTGTGGCGGTACTGGGCGCATGTGCCGCCCCCCACCAGGAGGTGGCGAAGCCAGAACCTTTGCCGCCTGTCGCTGGTGTTGCCGGCCCCGGCCCGGAAGACTGGTTGCGTTTTGCCGATTCGGTCAGGCGTTATAACGCGGGTGAATTTGCGCGCGAGCTGGAGCAGGTGCGTCAGGGCTTTGTGCTGGAAAAAAGCGATTGGCGGCGCTTGCAATACAGCTACATGCTGACTTTGCCAAATCACAAGCAGCATGATGTATTGCGTGCGTTGACGCTGCTTGAGCCGCTACTGCGCGATGGCCGTGCGGGTGAGGCCACCTTGTGGCGCCCGCTGGCCGGTTTGCTGCATGCACAGGCGCAGGAGCAGCAAAGGCTGGAAGAGGCACTGGAGCAGGCGCAACAGAAAACACGCGAGGAGCAGCGGCGGGCCGATGCGGCGGAGCAGCGCGCTACGCAGGCCTTGATCAAGCTGGATACATTGCGCTCGCTGGAACAGAACCTGTATCGCCGTCGCAGCAAGGATAAATACTGATGCCGTCACGTATTCTGATCGTGGATGATGATGCCGACCTGCTGAAATTGTTGCAGATCCGCCTGGCCGCGAATGGTTATGAGGTCAGTTGTGCCACCAGCGGTGAAGAGGCGCTGGCGCGCGTTGCCGCAGCGCGCCCGGACTTGGTCATAACCGATTTGCGCATGGATGGTATGGACGGGATGGCACTGTTCGAGGCACTGCATCAAGGCAGACCCGGCTTGCCGGTGATCATGCTGACGGCGCATGGCTCGATTCCAGATGCGGTTGCCGCCACGCGCAAGGGGGTGTTTGGCTATCTGACCAAACCTTTTGACAGCAAGCAGCTCCTGGCCGAAGTCGAGCAGGCGCTGGCCAGTGGCAGCGGCGCCGGTGTCGAGGCGGTGGGCAATGTTCAGCAGTTTGGCGATATGTTGACGCGAAATCCGGCCCTGCAGGAGGTGCTGGCCCGTGCCCAACTGGTTGCCGGTGGCGACGCCAGCGTGCTGATCAGTGGTGAGAGCGGTACTGGCAAGGAGCTACTGGCGCGTGCCATTCACCGCACCAGCAAGCGTGCCGAGCGGCCTTTTGTGGCAATCAATTGCGGCGCGATTCCCGAAAATCTGCTTGAATCCGAGCTGTTTGGCCATGTGCGCGGCGCATTCACCGGTGCCAGCCGCGACAAGGCTGGCCTGTTTGAGGCCGCATCGGGTGGCACCCTGTTTCTGGATGAAATCGGCGATATGCCGATTTCGCTGCAGGTCAAGCTGTTGCGCGTGCTGCAGGAGCGAATGGTTCGGCCGCTGGGCGCGCTAAAGAGCCTGCCGGTAGATGTGCGCGTGATTTCTGCCACGCACTGTGATCTGCCCCTGATGATCCGTCAGGGCGAATTCCGCGAAGATCTCTATTACCGTCTGCATGTGGTTAATTTGCGTTTGCCCTCGCTTGAATCACGACGTGAGGATATTCCCTTGCTGGCGCAGCATTTCCTGCAACAGATGGCGCGCAAATATGGCAAGCAGGTCAATCAGTTTGCACCGGATGCGATTGAAATTCTGGTCGGCATGAGCTGGCCCGGTAACATCCGCCAGCTGGAGAATTTTGTCGAGCAGCTGGTGGCGCTGAGTACCACGCCGGTTATTTCTGCTGTGATTGTCCAGTCATTGCTGTTTGGTGAGAGCAGTTTGCCGGCAACCTCTTTTGAAGAGGCGCGGCGTAATTTCGAGCGTGACTATCTGGTGCAGTTGTTGAAGATCGCCGCTGGCAATGTGACCCAGGCTGCACGTCTGGCCAAGCGTAATCGAACCGACTTCTACAAACTGCTCGAACGCAATCAGATTGACCCGGCCCAGTTCAAGGCCGGTTGACTCGTTCACTTCTGTGTTTACCTCCCCGATGCCGCTGCGATGCGGCATTTTCTTTCTGCTCGCCAGGCAGGTTTGAATGGCGTGTCGCCAAAGTTTATGTCTATGGGATTTTCTGTCGCCAAAAGCAGACACCTTTAAGTGTTTGAATTCAAAGAACATATTGTTTATGTTAACGGTGTGTGTCGCCAATTGGCGACAGATTCCTTCAAATTGACTTTAATTTTAATCTTTATGTTGTTGATTAAAAATGGAAATATTTTCTGGCACGCATTGTGCTTTAACTTGTGTGCAACAACGCAAGAAAGACATATTAAAAGCTGTTTCGGTGGTGGGGGACATAATGAAAAAGTTCGACGCATTTCTTTATTTATCTAGTGTATCTGCCGGAATAGGCCTGATTGGCGTGAATCTGTTCAGTGTTCTTGATGTATCGGATTATCAGCCCTCCATGTTCTCGGAAACACCTGCCCAGCTTGTGATGCCGGTTACCGATGTTGCGCCGCCGGCGAGTGTGGCTGCCGAGTGTGCAGACTGCGCGGCGCCGACTCCGCGTGCCGAAATGGCCGGAGCCGCCAGGCCTGCAGCTGGCAGGCTGGTATCGAATCGGGAGTTGCAGAACAAGCCGGCTGCGGTGCTGCCGGTTACCGGTGCAGGGGTACATAGATAAATGGCGTTAGGCGTTGGTGGCCAATGTGTCATTGGTAAAAGGTCTGAACCATGCGTTTGAATCGTTATAACTGGCAGGAGCTGGAAACCGGCGCTCAGGTCGATCCATCCTGGTTGCCGGAGTTGTTGTTGCGTCGCGATGTTGGGCAAGCGACAGCTGTAGAGGCTGCCCCTGTCTGGGGGCTGGGCGATAGCCGTATGGCTTTGGTGCAGCAGAACGGCAGCAAGCTGGCCTTGATCGGCAGTGTGACCGGGCTGGAGTTATTGCAGCAGTGGCAGGTGGATGGTTTGCCTGAGTGGTTTGTCGAAGCGGATGAATATCAGGTCATGCTGGCCAATCCGTTCAGCGAAGAATTGAAACGCCAGGTGTATTACCAGTCGACCGATCCACGCGGCCTGGCAGACAAAATGCATGCCGAGATCGTGGATGTGATTCGCTTTCTCAAAGGTCTTGTCGCTGATGGCCGTTGTCTGCAGCTGAAGTTTTACAATGGTGTTGCCGGCTTGAGCCAATGGATGTTCGATTCGATCGAGTCGTTTGCTGCGGTGCGTGAATGGTCGAGCCGTTTTCAGCTGGCGTGGCAGGATCACAAGGTGGGCCAGTTTGATTTCGCCTCGGGCAATATGGTGTTTCTCCAGCCGGATGGGCGTATTGGCCGCCGCATCAATTTCGATAACCCGCCCAGATTGCCGTATTTCGATGCCGAGGGTGCCTTGGTAATCAGTTTCTGAGCCAAGCAGTCTGAAGTTCAAGTAGTTAACAATTAATCATTCATAACCGAAGAAGAGACGACGATGATCCACGATAGTGATTTTTTCAATGTGTTGTCCGATGAAACCAGACGGAGAATGTTGGCCTTGCTGATGATGGAGGAGGAGCTGTCGGTTTGCGAGCTGTGTTTTGCAGTTGACTGCGCCCAGCCCAAGGTTTCGCGCCATCTGGCCAAGATGCGCCAGTCAAAGCTGCTGTCGGTGCGGCGTGACGGGGTGTGGATGTATTACCGCGTGAACCCCCAACTGCCTGCATGGGCATTCAAAATCGTTCAGCAGATGACCCAGGCAGGTGAGTGTGCACAGATGCTGGTGCGTGATCGCAATCGTCTGGCTGCAATGCCGGATCGTCCGCTGCGTGAACAACATCAGATTTATGCCACTGCCTCTGTGACCCCGCTGCAGTCGCGTCTGCCTGGTGCGCCGATCGAAGCTGGCGTACGCATCGTTCGTTAAACGCCGCTTGTGCGCCTGAGGATACCTCGGCCCGTTGCCGGCCGGGAGGGGTGTCCCTGTCCCATAAAATGCACGCCAGTTGATGTATTGGCTGTATTGTTCATTCGGTGCTTCTGCGCCACAATGCCTGCCTGTCTTTGATGGATGGTGCAGGTTTTTTCGTGAGCAGTTTTTCCGTATTGTTTGTTTGCATGGGCAATATCTGCCGTTCACCCACGGCCGAGGGCGTGTTTCGCCACATGGCAGAAACTGCGGGCCTCGGGCCGCATCTGCTGCTTGATTCTGCCGGCACCCACGGCGCCCATGCCGGGGAAGCACCCGACCCACGCAGCCGGGCTGTTGCCGCCCGGCGTGGCTATGATCTGTCTGCCATCCGGGCACGCAAGGTGTCGGCAGAGGATTTTGAGCGTTTTGAGTTGATACTGGCGATGGATGTTGACAATCTGCGTAGCCTGAGAGCGCAATGCCCCGCTGGTTTGCAGCATAAATTACAACTGTTGCTGGCATTCAGCAGACGTTTCCCCGATACCAATGTGCCCGATCCCTATTATGGAGGAGCGGGTGGCTTCGAGCGCGTGCTGGACATGGTGGAAGATGCTGGCCATGGATTGCTCGAACATGTCAGGTCAAGGCTGGGCAGTATTCCCGGCTGATATCCGGAAAGACAGGTTTCCGGCTCACTCCTGAGCGTCTTGACCTGCTTTGTCTTTTTCTCCCGGTTGGCGACGGTTGCTCGAGTGTGATCCGTAGCGGCAATCAGTGCGCGTGGAGTTCCCGGTAGTGCTGCATTTCGTGCGTGTCGCGCAAAAACTGGTAGTTGTTCTTGTTCATCTGTTTGGCCTTGTACATGGCCAGATCTGCCGTTTGCAGCAGGTTTTCGGCTGAGCTGCCGTCCAGCGGATAGAGGGCGATGCCAAGGCTGGCACCGACCTGAACCCGATGGCCTGCACGCAACAAGATCGGTTGGTTGATCGCTGCGATCAGTCGTTGTGCGAGCATTTCTATCATATCCAGCTGGTCCGCCTCTTCCAGCAATACGGCAAACTCGTCGCCGCCGAAGCGCGCCAGGCTGTCGCTGCGGCGGAACAGTTGTGACATCCGTTCTGCCACACAGAGCAGCACTTCATCGCCGGCATCGTGGCCAAAGCTGTCATTGATCTGCTTGAAGCCATCCAGGTCGAGAAACAGGATCGCCAGCTTGTGCAGATTGCGCCGCGCCTTGTGCAGCGCCTGATGTAGCCGGTCGTTGAACAGATAACGGTTGGGGATGTGTGTCAGCTGATCGTGGCTGGCGAGATATTCCAGTTTGCGCTGCGCATCCTTCAGCTCTGAAATATCCAGAGAATAGCCGATGTAGCCCGCCGCTTCTCCGGCGCTATTGAAGCGCGCCGACAGGCTCAGGCTGATATCGCGTTGCTGGCCTGCGGCAGTGATGGCGGTCAGCTCCAGTTCGATTTTTTCCGTTTGTCGCAGGCCGGTTTGCAGCACATAGCGCAGTTGTTCGGTGTGCTGGCTGAACAATGCCGTCAGCGGCGTGCCCAGTCTCGATTCTGCGCTATAGCCGTAGAGCCGTTCAGAGCCCTGATTCCAGCTCTCGATCAAGCCCTGCTGGGAAATGGCGATGATCGAGTCATGTGTCTGGTCGATGATCTGTGCCTGTTGCCGCAGTGCGGTTTCCGAACGTTTGCGTTCGGTGATGTCGCGTATGGTGCAAATCATGCGGCTGCCGCTGTGCAGCGAGACAATGCTGATGCCGATTTCCATGGGAAAAACTTCGCCATTGCAACGCTGGCCACTGGTTTGCCCATCATGACAGAATGCCCGCTGTTCGCTGTTGATGATCAGTTCCAGGCTGAGTTGCAGGAAATTCTCACGCAGGGGTTCCGGCCAGAGCTGGATGGCGGACTGCCCCAGCAGTTGCTGCGGCGCATAACCGAAGATGCGGAATATCGCCGGATTGGCTGATTCGATGTGGAGCTGTGTATCCAGCACCATCACGCCATCAACCAGATTGTCCAGCGTGGTTGCATGGCTCAGCGCCAGATCCTGAGCATTGTGTTGCAGTTGGGCGATGCGTTGCATCGAGCGGATTTTTGCCTGCAATACGTTGAAATCGATCGGCTTGAGCAGACAGTCGTCGGCTCCGGCTTCCAGTGTCTTGATCAGGTTCTCGTCATCGTCCAGCGTGGTCAGCACAATCACCGGCGCCCAGCGGTTTTCCTGCAGCAGCTTGATCTGGCGAATGGCGGCATACCCCTCCATATCCGGCAGCACAACGTCCATCAGCAGCAGGTCGGTCGGTGTCTGGCGCAATAGCTCCAGCGCCGCCTGGCCGCTGTTGAGTTGTGTCACCTGATGTCCTTGTTGCTGCAGGGCGCTGGCAATCTGGCCAGCCTCTGCTGCATTGTTGTCGAGCAACAGGATGTGCAGCGGTGGCATGGGTGCTGATGTGGTATTGGGCATGGTGGCAGCTCCGGGCTTTTCTGGATTATAGGTAATTGCGCACTATCGGCCAGTGTTGGCCCGTATGGCCGTCTGCAAGCGTTCTATCGCCTGCTGCAGCAGCTGTCTGCGGCAGCCGAAGTTGAGGCGGACAAAGCCCGGTGCACCAAAATCTGCTCCGTCCGAGAGACCCAGCCCGTATTGCTCAAACCACGTTGCCGGCGCCGGGCCCAGCGAGCGGCAATCGATCCACGCCAGGTATGTGGCCTGTACGTGGTGCATTTTCAGCGCCGGCAGCGCGGCGATGGCCTGTTGCAGCAAATCACGGTTGCCGCGCAGATAATCGAGCAATGCCAGCCGCCAGTCACGGCTATGCCGGTAGGCTGCGGCCATTGCCGGCCACGCCAGGCTGTTCGGATGGGGCACGATGCCGGCCATTGCCTGCTTCAGGCGGGCGCGGATGGCCGGGCTCTCGGCAATCGCAAAGGCACACCCCAGCCCCGGCATGTTGAAGGTTTTGCTCGGTGCCATGAGTGTCAGTGTACGTTTACTGCTGTCCGGGTCCAGGCTGGCAATTGGCCGATGGCTGCAGTCCGTATCGAGCACCAGATCGGCGTGAATCTCGTCGGAGCAGATGGTCAGCTCAAACTCCTCGGCAAGCTTCGCCAGCTCTGCAAGTTCGTCATGCGTGTAGGCCCTGCCCACCGGGTTATGCGGATTGCAAAGCAGCAGAAGTTGCCCGCGGCGCAGTCGCTGGCGCAATTGCCCGAAATCGATCTGCCAGCCATCGGCATGGTCGCACATATCGATTTGAGTCAGCGCCACCCCCGCCAATCCTGGTGCGCTGAGAAAAGGCGGATAGACCGGAGTCAACGTGACCACGCCGGCATGGCCAAAGGCGCGGCATGCGAGATTCAGCCCTGAAACCAGGCCCGGCAGCCAGATAATCCAGTCCGGATCGATTTGCCAGCCATGTGTCTGAGCAATGAAGTCGGCCACCAGCGCGCCCATGCCCGCCGGTGCATGGGCATAACCCAGATCCCCACGTTGCAGGTGCTGGTGCAGTGCACCAAGCACCGCCGGCGGCGCGGCAAAATCCATATCGGCCACCCACATCGGCAGGATGTCCCTGCCTGCATATTTTTGCCATTTGATGCTGCCGCTGGCATAACGATTGATGGGGTGGTCAAAGTCGAACATGGCGGGGTTCCGTGAAGCGTGCTACCGAGAATAAAAAGCAGCGCTTGCCGCTGCGAGGATTCAGGTGAGTCCGGCTAGCGCACCCTGTATTTGCATCGTTGTGGCGGATGCCGGGGTGTTGCCTGCGCCTATAGTAGAATCATGACTTTAATTGTGATGCCGTCTCATGAGGCTGGCAATACCAACTCAACAGGCAGGGGGATAGTGCAGATGCAGGCTCGGATGCAGCAAGGAACAGGGCGCGCCACGGGTGAAGCCTACCGTCAATGGCTGAAGCTGGCCATGTTCGGATTACTGGCACTGCTGGCAATCCATTTGGGTGGCTGTCAGTCGATGCGGACGCCGGACATGTCACTGGATGTGCTCAAGCAGAAATATGCCAACCAGCATTCACGCTTCATCGATATCGACGGCACCATGGTTCACTACCGCGATCAGGGAAAGGGGCAGCCGCTGGTGCTGATGCACGGCATGGCGTCGTCGCTGCATACCTGGGATGGGTGGCAGACCTATATTGGTGATCACTACCGCATCATCCGCTTCGACGTACCCGGCTTTGGCCTGACTGGCCCGCTGGCCAGTGGTGAATACAAGGCGGAAACCTATGTCCGCATCATCGAGCAATTGCTGAAGAAACTCGATGTGAAGGAAAAAATCACCCTCGCCGGCAATTCGCTGGGCGGCTTTATTGCCTGGAACTACGCCATTGCCCACCCGGAGCAGGTGGATCGCCTGATTCTGCTGGATGCCCCCGCCTTCAAGCAGGATGTGCCGCTGGTGGTGAAAATGGCCAACTGGCCAGGTGCGGAGAGTATCGGCACCCAGTATTCACCGCGCTTTCTGGTTTCAGCCAATCTGCGCCGGCTGTATGCCAACCAGGGTATGGTGACGGACGAACTGGTTGACCGCTATTACGACCTGACCCTGCGCCCCGGCAATCGCCCGGCGATGTTGCGGGTATTCCGCGCGATGATTGATGGTGCCAAACAGGATGCGGCGGGAGTAGAGAAAATCAGCATGCCCACCCTGCTGATGTGGGGCAAGGAAGACCCGTGGGTGCCGATGTCGATTGCCCTGCGCTGGCTGCAGGTATTGCCGCAGGCGCAGTACCGCTTCTACGATGGGGTCGGGCATATGCCGATGGAAGAAATCCCGATGGAATCTGCACTGGATGCACATCGCTTCATCCAGACCGGCTCGGTCGAGGTTCGCGATAACGACGCGCGCTGAATGCAAGCCCCTGTATCGTTACCCAGGCAGCCCTCGGGCTGCTTTTTTGTTGCCTGATGCGCTGATCGGCTTGCTGCGCCCGCACATCTGTTTTTGTTTATTTTCTATGCGGAATGCCTAAGCTGGAATCAGGGGACGCGCAGTCAAGGAGGCAGTCATGGTGGCCAACAACGACCAGCTGGATGTGCCACAACCAGCCGGAAAAACCGGCCTGGTGCTGGCGGGGGGCGGTGCACGTGCGGCGTATCAGGTCGGCGTGTTGCGTGCGATTGCCCATCTGTTGCCAAAAGATGCCGTCAGCCCGTTCCAGATTATCTGCGGCACCTCGGCAGGCGCCTTCAACGCAGCCGGGCTGGCGATGGACCCACGCAATTTCCGCAAATCGGTATGCCGGCTGGAATATCTCTGGAAAAACCTGCGTTGCCAGGACATCTATCGCTCCGACTTCCTGTCGGTTTCACGCAATGCCTGGCACTGGATTGCCGCGATTGTGCTGGGTGGTTTCGGGCGTTACAACCCGCGCGCCCTGCTCGACAATGCGCCGCTGCGCAGCCTGCTGGAAAAAGTGTTTGACGCCGACCGGCTGGAGCACGCAATTGAATCCGGGCTACTGGAGGCGTTGAGTATTTCTGCCTCTGGCTATACATCCGGGCAGAACATTGCGTTTTTTCAAGGGCAGGCACACCTGGATGGCTGGAACCGGGTGCAGCGCATTGGTGTGCCGGCAAAAATCAGTGTAGATCACCTGATGGCCTCGTCGGCGATTCCGCTGGTGTTTCCCGCAGTCAAACTGCATCGGGAATATTTTGGTGATGGATCGATCCGCCAGACCGCTCCCGTCAGCCCGTCGTTGCATCTGGGCGCTGAAAAAGTACTGGTGATCGGCATGAGCCGCAGCCCGGCCGTCGAGCCGCCACGGATTAAAACGGCCGAATATCCTTCGCTGGCACAAGTGCTGGGGCTGGTGCTCAACAGTGCATTTCTGGATGGCCTGGAGGTGGATCTGGAGCGGCTGCTGCGCGTGAACAAAACGGTGCAGTTGATTCCGCAGGATGCACGGCGCGAGGCCAATCTGCCGTTGCGGCCCATCGATGTGTGCGTGATCTATCCGTCGCAGGAGCTGGATCAGATTGCCGCGCGCCACAGCAAGGAGTTTCCGGCGACCATGCGCTTTCTGCTAGGCGGATTGGGTGGTATGCGGCGGCGTGGATCGGTGCTGGCCAGTTATCTGCTGTTTGAAAAATCTTATTGCCGAGAGCTGATTCGTCTTGGCTATAACGACACCATGGCGCGACGTGATGAGGTGCTGGATTTTCTCGGCACTTCGCCTGCCGGCACCGGAGACCGCCAGCAGGGCGCTGAACCGCGTGTGGTGCTGGTCAACTGAGCTGCCTCAATTCGACGCCGCAATGGCTGGCCGGGTTTGGCGCCCATTAGCGGCCGTGCGACAATCGGCGCAGGTAACGGCAGGGCTCTGACTGCCGTTTTTCTTATGGCCGCAACGAACATGATCAGGACCGCACGTTGGCTATCGATTTTCGGGTAATTCTGGGTGTGGCCGGCGTGCCACCGCACGACGATCAGCGTGCCTATGAATGGGAGCACAAGTTGCACTGGCTGATGTTGCTGGTGTCGTTGCTGGCCATTCCTGCCTACTATCTCGAAGAATTAACCGCATCGCCACTATTGCACCGGGTCGGGGTGGTGGTGGATGTCTTCATACTGGTTGCCTTCAGCATGGAATTGATGCTGATGCTGCGTATAACGCGGCAAAAGCAACTGTACCTGATCTACAACTGGGTCGACGTTTTTATCATCATTGGCTCGGCCGCTGCGTTTCTTGGCGCCGGCACCGAATGGGTCGCGGCCATTCGCCTGCTGCGTCTGGCCGTGGTCGGCATGATGCTGCTACGCATGGTAACGTCCGTCCGGCGTCTGTTTTCGCCGGATGGCCTGCCCTACATTTTTGCCTTTGGCATGATTACCATGCTGGTGGGGGGCGCAATCTTCTATCTGGTCGAGCCCACCATCAGCTCGCTGGGAGAAGGTGTCTGGCTGGCTTTTACCACCGCGGCCACGGTGGGTTACGGCGACCTGGTGCCGACGACGCCGATTTCCAGGGTCTTTTCCGTATTTCTGGTGCTGGTTGGCTACAGCATGATTGGCGCGCTCACTGGCTCGATTGCTTCGATACTGATTGGTGCCGATGAAAAGCGCCTGCGCCGCGAAATGCATCGCGATATCCAGTCCTTGCGTTCAGAAGTCAGCCAGCTGCGTGAAGACATCCGGACACTGGCGGCGGTGCTGGGCGAAGACAATCTGCCTGCACCCGCCAAAAAACACCATCCCCGTTCCATTGAGAAAGACGAGCGCTGATCCATGTTCCTGTTATCGCTGATTCCGTCACGCCGCAGTGCCTATCTGCTGGCTTTTGCCGTGTGTGCCGGGCTGATTGCCTACGCCTTGTATGTTGAATATGTGCAATTGCTGGAGCCATGTCCGCTGTGCATGTTGCAGCGTGTCGGGGTGATTGCCGCCGGTGCAGTGATGCTGCTGGCCGGCCTGCATAATCCGGGACGTCGCGGGGCGCTGGCCTATGCCTTGCTGAACTTGCTGGCGGCCGGCTTTGGTGCGGCGATTGCCATGCGCCACCTGTGGATTCAATCGTTGCCGGCAGATCAGGTGCCGCTGTGCGGGCCGGGTTTGTCGTACATGCTCGAAACCATGCCGCTGGGAGATGTGCTGCTCAAGGCGCTGCAAGGCTCGGGTGAGTGCGCCGACAAGTCGTGGCAGTTTCTTGGCCTGACCATGCCCGGCTGGACGCTGATTTTCTTCATCGGCTTGATTGCCTGGGGCTTTCTGCTGATATTGAAAGAGCCCAAGTCCAGCCAATGAGTGTGCATGTCTTCCGAGCCAACTGCCGAATCCCCCGTTTCTGAAACACCGCCTGCCGGGCGTTTTGCCTTTATCCAGCGCCTGCTTGGGCGTTTGCGGCGTCAGCCGGCCGCCGCCGTTGACACGGCCGCTGCGGCGGGTGGCGCTGATGCCAGCGCGCAGCCCGAGCCGCAGCCCGAACAGCCGGCCGGCGCGGCACCCGGCAAGCTGGCGGCGCTGCGCGCCTGGTTTGATTCCCCGCTGAAAATTGTGCTGGTTGCTGCATCTGTCTTGCTGCTGGTGCTGCTGATCGTACTGCTGGTGATTCTGCTCGGAAAGAAATCACCCAAGCCGGCCGCTGCTGATGCGCACGCCCCCACCGCACAACAGCATGCCCCCGCACATTCCGCTGCCGCGCCGGCACACGCAGACAAAGCGCATCCCGATCAGCCGAAGGCTGAGCATGCGCCGGCCGCAGCCGCACATCCCGCTCCGCAGGAGGCCGCGCACTCGGCTTCCGACACCCCTCCACACGCGGCACACGAGCCAGAGCCTGGTGCCGCTGCGGGCGGCAAGCTGGAGAAGCCGATCCAGTTGATCCAAGACCCGCTGGCGGGTGAGCGTGCCAAACTGGCGGAAGAGCGTGCCGCGCTGGAAAAAGAGCGTGCGCAACTGGAGGCTGACCGCAAGGCGCTCACCGAGCAGGCCGGCAAGGCGCTCAACGGCGCCGTGATCGGCAAGGGCGGCGCAGCCAGCGGCGGCAGCGCCAATCTGGCCGGTAAATGTGATCTGTCTGGCGATAAAGCCTCGCTGCGCGACAATTTGCGCCGCTGTCTGGGCTTGCCCGACAAACCGCCGGAAACAAAAGACACTCAGGAAACCAAACCTGGCAGCGCACCGGCTGGCAAGGAACAAGGGCGCAGCAGCGGGCACTGAGTGCCGCCTGGTGCCCGCTCCGACCGTTTCGGGGCAGGCTGCAGGGCGCATCTGCACTGGCTTGCAGGCCGGCCTGCAGGCCAATATCAGTGCGGCCTGCAGGCAAGCCCGATGGTGGGCTTATTTTGTTTTCTGGTACATGGCATTTTCCATCGCACGTTCTGCCAGATTGAACCAGGCGTGCTGCTGTTTGCGGAAGGCCTGCCAGGATGTGTAGATTTTCCTGAACGCGGGATTTTTTGCCGCTTCTTCCTCGTACAACGCAAATGCCTGTTTCTGCGCTTGCGCCATCACGTCCGCCGGGAACTGATGCAGCTTCACGCCTTGCTGCAGCAAACGCAGCAGTGCGGGCGGGTTCTTGGCATCGTAGGCCGCCAGCATCATCTGGTTTGCCTCGGCCATGGCGGCTTCCAGCGCTGCCTGATAACTTTTGGGCAGCTTGTTCCACTCGTTGAGATTAATGTAGAAACTCAGCGTCGGGCCCGGCTCCCAGAAGCCGGGGTAATAATAATGTTTGGCCACCTTGTGAAAGCCGAGTTTTTCGTCGTCGTAAGGGCCTACCCATTCAGTGGCATCGATGGTGCCTTTTTCCAGCGCCGGGTAGATGTCGCCACCGGCGAGGGTTTGCGGTACGACGCCGAGCCGGGCGAGGATTTCGCCGCCCATGCCGGGAATGCGCATTTTCAGGCCTTTCAGATCAGCCAGCGAATTCACTTCCTTGCGGAACCAGCCCCCCATCTGGGTGCCGGTATTGCCACCCGGAAAGTTGATGATGTTGTAGCTCTTGAAAAATTCGCGCAGCAGCGGCAGCCCGCCACCCTGATACAGCCAGGCATTCTGTTGCCGCGCGGTCAGGCCAAACGGCACGGTGGTGTCAAAGGCAAACGCCTTGTTTTTGCCGACATAATAGTAGCTGGCCGAATGGCCGCATTGCACCGTACCGTCTTTCACCGCATCCAGCACCTGCAGGCCGGGCACCAGCTCGCCGCCGGCATAGACACGGATGTCGAAGGCACCGTTGGTCATGGCGCGCACCCGGTTGGCCATCAGCTCGGCAGCGCCATAGATGGTGTCGAGGCTTTTCGGATAGCTGGAAGCCAGCTTCCAGGAAATTTTCGGATTGCTCTCTGCTGCCTGTGCGCCACCGGCCAGTGTGGCCGTAGCCAGCCCGGTGCTGCCGGCGTATTGCAGGAAATGACGACGTTGCATGGTTTCTCCTCGAATGTATCGACGGCGATACGAAATCGCCATTTTTTAACAAAATATTCGTTGGCAGTGTTGCCTGCCCGGTAGTAGTGTTCAGCGATAAACGGCATCCTGCCGACCACAACCCCTGTAGATGCGTGAGTGTAACCTGTATGCGCCTGTTCGCTTTGCCCGGACCATTCTCCCGACAGCAATGTGCCTGCCTGTTGAGCCTGCTGTGCGCCTTGCCGGTGGCTGCCGAGCCGCCGGCGCGTGTGATCGTCAAGCTGCGCGGCGACGCGAATCTGGCGCTGAAACAAACGCTGGCGGCGGATTACGCCCGCAGCGGCGCACCGGCTGGCGGCAAGCTGATTGCCGGCCGCGAGCTGGCGCCGGGCATGCAGGTATGGCAGGCCAGGGGGCTGACGTCCGAGCAGCTGGCTGCGCGCTTGCGGCAGCAAGCCGGGGTGGAGTTTGCCGAGCCTGACCGGATCAAGAAAATCCGCGCCGTGCCCAACGATGCCCTGTATGGCTCGCAATGGTATCTGCAAAACACCCAGATCGCCTCGATCAATGCCGAAGCCGCCTGGGATGTGAGCACCGGCAACCCGGCACTGACCATTGCCGTGATCGACACCGGCATTCGCCCGAACCACCCGGACCTGCTTTCCCGCTTGTTGCCCGGCTACGATTTTGTATCCGATCTGGCGATGGCAGCCGATGGCAATGCTGCCGATGCCGATGCCTCCGACCCTGGTGATGGCCTGACCAGCGCCGATCTGGCCACGCCCGATCTGGCTGGCTGTGGCGGCGGCGATGGCAGTCAACCGGTAGACAGCAGCTGGCACGGCACCCGTGTGGCCGGCATTATCGGGGCGCAGGGCAATAATGGCGCCGGTGTCAGCGGCGTGGGCTGGAACCTGCGGCTGTTGCCGGTGCGGGCGCTGGGCAAATGTGGAGGCCATGATTCTGACATCATCGCTGCCATGCGCTGGGCTGCAGGCCTCTCGGTCAGTGGTGCACCGCTCAACCCGCATCCGGCAAAAATCCTCAATCTCAGCCTGGGTGGCCAGGGTAGCTGCAGTTTTGCGTTTCGCAGCGTGGTGTCGGAGCTGACGGCCGCCGGCGTGCTGGTGGTGGCTGCTGCCGGCAACAGCACCGGCCCGGTGGAAGAGCCGGGCAATTGCCCCGGCGTGCTGGCTGTGGCCGGGGTGCGCCACGAGGGCAACAAGGTGGGCTACAGCAGTTACGGCATCGAGGTTGGCATCAGCGCGCCGGCCGGCAATTGTGTCAACGAAACCGGGCCATGCCTGTTTCCGATGTATACCACTACCAACGACGGGCAATACGCCCCGCGTAACGATGTCTACACCGGCCAGAGTGAAGAAATTACCGTGGGCACCAGTTTTGCCGCGCCACTGGCGGCCGGGGTGGCCGGTTTGATGTGGTCGGTGCAGCCGGCGCTGACACCGGCCCAGCTGATCCGCCGCATGCAGGGATCAGCCAGGGCATTTGTCAACGACAGCAGCTTGCCCCGTTGTCCGGCAGTGGTGCCCGGTGGCACGCAGGAGGGGCAATGCAGTTGTACCACCAGCACCTGTGGCGCCGGCCTGTTGCAGGCTGGTGCAGCGGTAAACGAAGCACTGCGCCCGATTGCCGGCTTCAGCTATGCCGGCATTGCCAGTGCCGGCCAGACGCTGACACTGGATGCCCGCAGCAGTGTGCCCGCAACCGGTGCACAACTGGTGCGTTATCAGTGGCGTGCCGTATTCAGCGATGGCGCCCCGGCCACGGTGGAGAATGCCGACCGGCCGCAGGCGCAGATCAGCCTGCTGCGTAGTGGCACCTTGACGCTCAGCCTGGTGGTGACCGACGATGCCGGCCGGGCGGATGCCAGCAGCCAGTTGCTGTCGATCAGTGCGGCGGCCGGAGGTGGCAGCGGTAACGGCAGCAGCAGTGGCAGTGGTGGCAGTGGCAGCAGTA
>JAUPTR010000120.1 GCA_030917985.1 Pseudomonadota bacterium
CGATTGCGCCACAGGCAGCACCGCTTCGCTCAGCCTGACGGTCAAGGCACGCAATGCGGGGGGAGAATTCACCGAACATGGCGGCTATCGCCTGACGCTGCGTATTCCGTAACTGGCACACCAGGCTGCAGACCAGTCTGGGCGCGGCCTGCAGGCCGGCCTGCAAGGCGCACCAGGCTTGCCTTGCAGGGCAAGGGGATACAGCCGTAAAAACACGTGAATGGGACAGGCTGGCGTTGAGGCGGATCACACCCGCCCGTTGCCGGCAGCTTAAATGTGCCCGCTTTCATCCACACCAAACAGCAGCTCTTTCAGCAGTTTCAGCTGATCACGCAGTTCGGCAGCTTTTTCAAATTCGAGATTGCGGGCGGCGGTCAGCATGTCTTTTTCCACCCGCTTGATCTCGCGCCCCAAATCCTTCTCGCCAAGCTTGTCGTAGCTGGCCTGCTTTTGTGCGGCCTTGAGCTTCTGTTGAGCCTCTTCAACGTTGTACACGCCGTCGATGATGTCCTTGATGCGCTTATTGATGCTTTTCGGGGTAATGCCGTGTTCAGCGTTGAAGGCAACCTGCTTGGCACGGCGGCGCTCGGTTTCGTCGATGGCGCGACGCATCGAGTTGGTGATCTTGTCGGCATACAGGATTGCCGTGCCGTTGAGGTGACGCGCGGCGCGGCCGATGGTCTGGATCAGGCTGCGCTCGCTGCGCAGGAAACCTTCCTTGTCGGCATCGAGAATCGCCACCAGTGACACCTCGGGGATATCCAGCCCCTCACGCAGCAAGTTGATGCCCACCAGCACGTCGAATTCTCCCAGGCGCAGATCGCGGATGATTTCCACCCGCTCCACCGTGTCGATATCCGAATGCAGGTAACGCACCTTGACACCATGCTCGCCGAGATATTCGGTGAGGTCTTCGGCCATGCGTTTGGTCAGCGTGGTCACCAGCACCCGTTCGCCCACTTTCACCCGTTCGGTGATTTGTGACAGCAGGTCGTCAACCTGTGTGCCCACCGGGCGAATATCGATCTGCGGGTCGACCAGCCCGGTTGGCCGCACAACCTGCTCTGCCACCTGCGACTGGTGGGTGGCTTCGTAATCGGCCGGGGTGGCGGAAACAAACACCGTCTGCGGCATCAGCTTTTCAAATTCCTCGAACTTCAGCGGCCGGTTGTCCATCGCGCTCGGCAGGCGGAAGCCGTACATCACCAGGTTTTCCTTGCGCGCCCGGTCGCCCTTGTACATGCCGCCCACCTGCGGCACGGTAACGTGTGATTCGTCGATGATCATCAGGCTGTTGCGCGGCAGGTAGTCGATCAGCGTGGGCGGCGGCTCGCCCGGTGCGTGGCCGGAAAAATGCCGCGAATAGTTTTCAATGCCCTTGCAGAAGCCCATTTCATTGAGCATTTCCAGATCGAAACGGGTGCGCTGCTCCAGCCGCTGCGCCTCGACCAGTTTCATTTCCTTGTGGTAATACGCCAGCCGCTCGGTCAACTCGGCCTTGATGGTCTCGATGGCACGCAGCACGGTGGCACGCGGGGTAACGTAATGGCTGGACGGGAATACGGTGAAGCGCCCTACCCGCTGCTTGACGTGGCCGGTGAGTGGATCAAACAAGGCCAGCGATTCGATTTCGTCGTCGAACAGCGAAATGCGCAACGCCAGCTCGGCATTCTCGGCCGGGAAGATGTCGATCACATCGCCCTTGACCCGGAACACGCCACGCTTGAACTCCAGCTCGTTGCGCTCGTACTGCATGGTCGTCAGGCGGGTGATGATGTCGCGCTGCGCCTTTTTCTCGCCCTCGCACAGGTGCAGGATCATCTGGTGGTAGTCGCCCGGATCACCGATACCGTAAATCGCCGACACGGTAGCGACGATGATCACGTCCGGCCGTTCCAGCAGCGCCTTGGTGGCCGACAAGCGCATCTGCTCGATGTGCTCGTTGATGCTCGAATCCTTCTCGATGAACAAATCGCGGCTCGGCACGTAGGCTTCCGGCTGGTAGTAGTCGTAATACGAAACAAAATACTCGACCGCGTTCTCGGGAAAAAACTCGCGCATCTCGGCATACAGCTGCGCCGCCAGCGTCTTGTTTGGCGCCATCACAATCGCCGGCCGCCCTGTGCGGGCGATAACGTTGGCCATGGTGTAGGTTTTGCCGGAGCCGGTCACGCCCAGCAGCGTCTGGTACATCAGGCCGTCGTTGATGCCTTCGACCAGCGTTTCAATGGCGGTGGGCTGGTCGCCAGCGGGCGGAAACGGCTGGTGCAGCTTGTAGGGGCTATCGGGAAAAGTCACAACCACGGTATCGGGCCAGTCGGGTAAAAAAGCCATTCTACCAAGGCGGGGGCGACTATGATGAATGAGGATGGGATCAGGCGGGTCGAATGTGGCCCAGGCAGACGGAAACAGCAGGAAGGAAAAACATGGGGATTTTCAGGCGGCTTCGCAACTTGTTCGGCAACCCGGCAACGGCAGCGTCCCCCGAGCCCGAACAGATCGCGCAGGAAACCCCGGCCGCAGTCCAGCCGGCCATCGCCAGCGAACGCCGCGCACAGCAACGCATTGATGCACGCAAAGGCACGCGGGCACTGATCATCGACGACTCGGCAACGGTGGTGGCCGCGCTCGGCAAGATACTGCGCAGCGCCGGTTATCTGACGCTGGAAGCGCTGGATGCCGAAACCGGGGTGGTGATGGCGCGCACCGAGCAACCGGACATCATTTTCCTCGATATCGTATTGCCCGGCATGAACGGCTTTGAAGCACTCAGGCTGATGCGCCGCGATCCGCAAACCGCGCGTATCCCCATCGTCATGATCAGCGGCAATGAAGCAGCCACCGAGCAGTTTTACGCCAACCGGATTGGAGCCGACGATTTCATGAAAAAGCCGTTTTCACGTTACGAAGTATTCAGCCGCATCGAGCGGCTACTGGACAGCGAGCAGATTCCCCGGCGCAAGAGCAACGAAAAAGCAGCACAGCCACAATAAAACATCCCCGCTCAGGCGGGGATGTTTCATCAGCTGATCAACTGGCCTGACGCAAAGGCAGCCGATCCACCCGCCAGCCGCCATTGTTCAGCCACTGCAGGAAAGGCTTGGGCGGCAGAGGCCGGGAGATGTGATAGCCCTGCACCAGATCACAACCGAAGGCCCGCAGCCGATTGTAGGCCATTTCACTTTCCACCCCTTCTGCCACCGCCTGCAGCCGCAGATCGTGCGCCATATTGATGGTGGTGCGCACAATCACATCTTCGCCGCCTTTGCGATCCATGTCGAAAATGAAGCCTTTGTCGATTTTCAGCTCGGAAATCGGCAGCTGGCTCAAATACGCCAGCGAGGAATAACCCACGCCAAAATCATCCACCGAGATGCGGATGCCGGAACGATGAATGGCGGTCAACACACGCAATGCCGCATCGCGGTCTTCCATCATGGCCGTTTCCGTCACTTCCAGCGTCAGCCAGTTGGGTGATACGCCATAACGCTGCAGCAGATCCTGAATCTGCTCGCCAAAATTGACCTCGCGCAGATTACGCGCGGAAATGTTGATCGATACACCGATCTGGATGCCCTGCCGGTGCCAACCCGCCATTTCCTTGACTGCACGTTCGATGACCCAGCGCGTCAGCGGCTTGATCAGGCCGGTCTGCTCTGCCAGTGGCACAAACTGATCCGGGGTAACAAAACCGTGCATCGGATGATGCCAGCGCAGCAATGCCTCGGCACCCACCACCGAGCCGGTACGGATATTTATTTTGGGCTGGAAATACAGCTCCAGCTGCTCGGCGTTCAGCGCATCGCGCAAATCCCCCATCAGTGTCAGGCGGCGTGCGCTGTAGGGATTCAGGCCGGAGGAATAAATCGCCACGCCGGTTTCGCTTTTTTGCGCCACTTCAATCGCAATCTCGGCATAACGCAGCAGTGAATCAAACTCGTCGCCATGATGCGGAAACAGCGCGATACCCAGCAAGGCACCGATATCCAGCGACATGTCCATGTAGCGGAACGGCTCGCGCATGCCGTTGATCAACTGCTCGGCATCGTGGTGTATCGACTCGGCAGAATCAATTTCGGCAACGATGGCATAACTGACACCTTCGATATTGGCGCAATGGAAGCTGCCCCGGCCGCGATCGCCGCGTTCGATCGGCAAGGAACCGGGCATTTCCACCGCCAGTCGCTGCAGGCGTTTGACGATGTTCTGCAAGAGCCCGTCGCCAATCTGGTGGCCCAGGGTGTTGTTGATTTCGTGGAAATTCTTCAGATGCACCATCACCACGGCAGCCGAGCGGCCACGGGCACGGATATCCGCCAGCAGATCGCTGCCGACCACCTGCAACATCACCCGGTTGGGCACACCGGTCAGGCGATCATGCACCGACTGATACAACATGCGTGACTCGGCCTGTTGCCGCTGCTGCGCCTCGTTGAGTGCGCGCTGCTGCGCCTGGAAACGCGCGCGCTTCTCGCCGTTGATGCGGTCGGCCAGCGCATACGACAACACAATCACTTCAAACATCGAGCCAAGCTGGATGCCATATTCGGTAAACCAGGTGCGCGGCAGCACACCGAATTTGTTCAGCGCAAGCATACCGATACCGCACAGGAAGCTGCCCCAGGCGGCAACGAAATACCAGCCGCTGCGCTCACCCTTGCCGGCCACCAGCAAACCGGCAACAAACGAGGTCAGCGCAATCACCAGCGCGAGCGCCACCGCCACGCGGATCATCAGGCTGTAGGGCAGGAACAGCGACGCGACCATTGCCCCGAACACCAGCCACGCCATCAATCTCAATCCA
>JAUPTR010000121.1 GCA_030917985.1 Pseudomonadota bacterium
CCAGCAGCTGTTGAAAAAAATGGGCACCGGTCTGCTGGTAACCGAGCTGCTCGGTCACGGCGTTAATCCGGTCACCGGCGATTATTCGCGTGGCGCGGCCGGTTTCTGGGTGGAAAACGGCGTGATTGCCTACCCGGTGGAAGAAATCACCATTGCCGGCAATCTGCGCGATATGTTTAAAGGCATTGTCGCCATTGGCAACGATATTCTGGTGCGGGGCAGCAAGCAGTGTGGCTCGATCCTGATCGAACGCATGACCGTGGCCGGTAACTGAGTAAAGCGCAGCGTGAACAACTTTATCTATCCCGACTACTGGCAACAGGCCAGCGCCGAACTCAGCGAGTGTGATGAGGTGCTGGCCAGGCTGATCGCCGACAACCGGGGCTTGCATCTGCGTAGCCGTGGCGACGCATTTTTCACCCTGGCACGTTCCATTGTTGGTCAGCAGGTGTCGGTCAAGGCCGCTGAAACCATCTGGCAGCGGGTGCTGGAAAAAGTTGGCGAGCTGTCGCCGCACGCGTTGTTGCTGGTGGAAACCCCGGTGCTGCAGGCCTGTGGCCTGTCGTCGCGCAAAGTCAGTTATCTGCAGGATCTGGCCGAGCACTTCATCGCCAACCCGTTTGATCAGGCCGAGTGGGCGCAATACGACGACGTGGAAGTGGCGCGGCGCCTGATGCTGATTCGCGGCATCGGTCAGTGGACGGCAGAAATGTTCCTGATTTTTTTCATGGCGCGGCCGAATGTGCTGCCGGTGGACGACATCGGCCTGCAGCGCGCCATGTCCGGCTTCTATAACGGTGGTCAGCCAATCAGCAAACTGAAGATGCGCGAAATTGCGCGCCGCTGGCAGCCGTGGCAAACCGTTGCCACCTGGTATATGTGGCGCAGCCTCGATCCGATTCCGGTCGAATACTGATCCCGGTCGTTTTTCGCTGCCCTGCAAGCCGCGCTGGTATTACGCTGTAGCCCGGCGTGCCGGCCAATACCGACGCGCCCTGCAGGGCAGGGCATCGATCCGGCTATAACGGAGTTCTGCCATGCCCAACGCTCACACCATGCCCGCCTTGTTTCTTGGTCACGGCAACCCGATGCTGGCCATTGAGCCAAATCACTTTGCCGACAGCTGGCGGCAACTGGGCCAACAATTGCCGCGGCCGCGCGCCATCCTGATGATCTCCGCGCACTGGTACGCCCGTGGCACCGGTGTCACCGCCATGGCACAACCGCGCACCATTCACGATTTCTGCGGCTTTCCGCAAGCCTTGTTCGAGGTGCAATATCCGGCGCGCGGAGATCCGCAACTGGCGAAGCAGATCCAGCAAAGCCTGGCACCGTTGCCGGTGGCGCTGGATCAAGCCTGGGGGCTGGATCATGGCTGCTGGGCAGTGCTGAAACATATGTACCCGGCGGCTGACATCCCGGTGCTGCAGCTCTCCATTGACGCCGGTCAACCGCCAGCGTTCCATTACCTGCTGGGCAAGCAACTGGCTGCGCTACGGCAGCAGAACGTATTGCTGATCGGCAGCGGTAACGTGGTGCACAACCTGGGTATGGTTGAATTTGGCAACGATGTGCCGGCACTGCCATGGGCCATTGAATACGAATTGTGGGTCAAATTACAAATCCAGCAGGGCAACCACGCGCCGCTGATCGACTACCTCAACAGCCACCTCGCCGCTCATCTGGCATCCCCCAGCCCTGATCACTATTTGCCGCTGCTGTATGTCCTCGGTGCGCAACTGCCGGGTGATGTGGTGTCGTTTCCGACCGAAGGCATCGATCTGGCAGCGATCAGCATGTTGTCGCTGCTGTTGACGCCGCAGGGGCAATAAAGCATCAGCCTGCAGCCGCCTCTGGTACTGGCTTGCAAGCACGGCTGCAGGCCAATCCCAGAGTGGCCTCCAGCTCGGGTGCCGTTGTATTTTATTTTTCCTGCTTGTCATGGGGGCTTGAAAAGCTGCATTCAATGTCACAGATGGGCTACATCTAAAGTAATCTCTCAATATTCCGTCGTAACTCGCAGCCACCAAAACAGGTTGTAGCCATGATTGCCTTGCTCGAAGCCAAACGCGCCGGTTTGTTCCGGCCACCACATATCCTGCCCAATGTGCTGGCGGGGCTGGTGGTGGGGGTGATTGCGCTGCCGCTGGCGATGGCGTTTGCCATTGCCTCAGGCGCCAAGCCAGAGCAGGGGCTGTATACGGCGATGATTGTCGGATTTTTGATTGCCGCTTTCGGCGGCAGCCGGGTGCAGGTGAGCGGGCCGACCGGGGCGTTTATCGTCATCCTCTCCGGCATTACCGCCAAACACGGCATCGACGGTTTGCAGATTGCCACCCTGATGGCCGGGGTGTTTTTGCTGGCGATGGGGCTGGCGCGGCTGGGGGCCATCATCAAATATATCCCCGAGCCGGTGATTGTCGGTTTTACAACCGGCATCGCGGTGATCATCTGGGTGGGGCAGTGGAAGGATTTTTTTGGTCTGCCGGTGAGTTTTGACGGCATTTTCCATTTCCACGAAAAGCTACTCTTGCTGATCGATGCTTTGCCACATGCCCATTGGGCAACCGCCGGTCTGGCCATCTTCGCCTTGCTTGTAACGCTGAAAGTCAACAAGCTGCTGCCAGACAGATTCAAGGCCATCCCCGGCCCCCTGATTGCGATGTTGTTGGTGACCTTGATCCAGTATTGTGTGGCGTTTGAAGGGGTGGCGACGATCGGTTCGGCGTTTGGTGGCATTCCACAGAGCTTGCCGGGTTTTCATCTGCCGCAGCTGAGCTTTACCCGTTTTGTTGAATTGCTCGGCCCGGCGCTGACGATTGCCATGCTCGGCGCGATCGAGTCCTTGTTGTCGGCAGTGATTGCCGACGGCATGACTGGCGAGCGCCACGATTCGAATCAGGAGCTGATCGGGCAGGGCATCGGCAATATCGTGGTGCCGTTTTTCGGCGGCTTTGCCGCCACCGGTGCATTGGCGCGTACTGCCACCAATGTTCGCAACGGTGCCAACAGCCCGCTGGCGAGTTTTGTGCATGCGGCGACGCTGCTGCTGATTGTGCTGGTGGCCGCGCCGCTGGCGGCGTATTTACCGCTGTGTGCGCTGTCGGCGATCCTGTTTGTGGTGGCGTACAACATGAGCGAGCTGCCGCATTTTTTTGATCTGGCGCGTCACGCGCCCACCAATGACCGCTGGGTGCTACTGATCACCTTTGCGCTGACGGTGTTTGCCGACCTGGTGCTGGCGGTGAATGTCGGGGTGATTCTGGCTGCGCTGCTGTTCATGAAGCGCATGGCCGGTACGGTGAAGGTGGAGGGCATCAGCGCGAGCGAATTGCAGAATCCACAGTTGCAGTTGCCGCAAGGGCGCTTGCCGGATGCGGTGACGGTGTATTCGATCGATGGGCCGTTTTTTTTCGGCGCGGCGGAAACCTTCGAACGTACGCTGCGCAGCATCAGCGGCGATGTTCGCGTGGTGATCCTGCGCATGGAGCGGGTGCCATTCATCGACGCTACCGGCATCAACACCCTGCGCGATACGGTGCGGCTGTTCGAACGGCGCGGCGTGAAGGTGTTGATCTGCGGCGCCAATGAGCTGGTGCGCACCAAACTCGCCAATGCACGGCTATCGCAACTGCTGGGTGAGGATAATCATTACCCCGACCTGCCTTCGGCGATTGCTGCTGCGACGCTGCTGGCGGCAGATGGCACTAGGTAAGCACTCCACACGCCGGTATAATCCGCTGCTTCACAAGGATTCAATACAACAATAATGATTCGACGATTGATTCGCAGGGTTTTCGGCGGCACGCCAGCGCAGGGGCGCAAGGCCCGCGGGCCACGGGTAATTTCGTTTGCCGAACACCAGATCGACCGCACCTCGATCAGCTCTGCTGCGCTGAAAGTAACGCAGAAGCTGCAAGAGGCGGGGTTTGATGCCTTTGTGGTGGGCGGCGCGGTGCGCGACCTGCTGCTGGGCATTATCCCCAAGGATTTTGATATTGCCACCAGCGCGACGCCAGAGCAGGTGCATGCCTTGTTCCGCCGTTCTCGCATCATCGGCCGTCGTTTCAAAATCGTGCATGTGACTTTTGGCCGCGATGAAATCATTGAGGTCACCACCTATCGCGGCCCGGCCGATGAAGGCCATGTCACCGACGATCACGGCCGTATCCTGCACGACAATGTCTGGGGTACGCAGGAGCAGGATGCGCTGCGTCGCGATTTCACCGTCAACGCGCTGTATTACAACCCCGCCAGCCGCGAGATTGTGGACTACGCCAATGGCGTGGCCGATTTGCAGGTAAAGCAGCTGGTGATGATTGGCGATCCGGAGCAGCGTTATCGCGAAGACCCGGTGCGCATGTTGCGCGCCGCACGCCTGGCCGCCAAGCTGGGCCTGGAGATCGAAGAAAACACGCGTGCGCCGATTGAATCGCTGGCTGCGCTGTTGCAAAACGTGCCAGCCGCACGCTTGTTCGACGAAATGCTCAAGCTGCTGTTCTCGGGCCATGCCTGGGAATGCCTGAGCCAGTTGCGTCAGCAGGGACTGCACCATGGCTTTTTCCCGCTGCTGGATGTGATCATGGAGCAGCCGCTGGGCGAGAAATTCGTGATGCTGGCCCTCGACAGCACCGATCAACGTATTCGTGCCGACAAACCGGTTTCGGTGGGCTTTCTGTTTGCATCCTTGTTGTGGCACGAAGTGCTGGCTGCCTGGAAAGACATCCAGTCACAGGGTGAAAACCCGCTGCCTGCCTTGTTCCAGGCGATGGATCGGGTGATCGACGTGCAGGAAGAAAAGCTGGCGATTCCGCGTCGGTACAGTGTCACCATGAAAGAAATCTGGGCCTTGCAGCCGCGTTTCGAGCAACGCAGTGGCCGTCGCCCGTTCCGCCTGCTGGAGCAGCCGCGTTTTCGTTCCGGTTTTGATTTTCTGGCGCTGCGCGCTGCCAGTGGCGAACTGGATAACGAGCTGGTTGAATGGTGGGCTGAATTTCAGAATGCGGACAATGCCCGCCGTGAGGCAATGCTGGTGACCGAGCCGACCGGCGCTGCCGCGAAGAAACGCCGTCGGCGTCGGCGTAAGCCGGATGCCGGCCCTGCCGAGGCAGCAGGCAGCGAATGAGCACTCTGAAACACCGGGTGTTTATCGGCTTGGGCAGTAATCTGGAAAACCCGCAGCAGCAAGTGTCGGCAGCGATGGCAGCATTGGATGCCCTGCCTGAAAGCCGCCTGCTGCAAAGCTCGTCGCTATATGTCAGCGCGCCGGTTGGCTATGCCGATCAGCCGGACTTCGTCAATGCCGCCGCGCTGATCGAAACCGATCTGAGCGCCGAAGCCTTGCTGCAAGCCTTGCTGGAGCTGGAGCAGCAGTTTGGCCGGGTGCGGACTTTTCTGAATGCACCGCGCACCCTTGACCTGGATATTTTACTTTATGATGATCAGGTGATTGCTCTACCATCGTTGCAGGTACCGCATCCGCGCATGCACGAGCGAGCGTTTGTATTGATGCCTTTGGCCGAAATCGATCCTGAATTGCTGATTCCCGGCAAGGGGCGTTTGGTCGACTGGTTGGCCCATTGTGGCGAGCAACCCGTTCATCGCTTGAATTGATACCCCATGCTTCTGGAAAATTGCCGTTATATCGTGGTTGAGGGGCCGGCTGGTGCCGGTAAAACCGAGCTGGCGCGCAAGCTGGCTGAACGCTTGCACGCCTCTACCTTGCTGGAAACTCCGGAAACCAATCCCTTTCTTGGCAAGTTCTACCGTGATCAGCCGCGTTATGCCTTGCCGACGCAATTAACCTTTCTCTTGCAACGTGCCGAGCGTATTGCACAGCTGATGCAGGCCGATCTGTTTGCAACACAGACCGTTGCAGATTTCATGCTCGACAAGGAGTTGTTGTTTGCCGAGCTGACATTGAACGACGAAGAGCTGCGCCTGTATAAGTCGATTTATTCGCTCTACGGCCCGAAAGTGCCGCGCCCGGACATGGTGATCTACCTGCAGGCGCCGGTGCAGCAGTTGCAGCAACGTCTGCAGCAGCGAGCTCACAGCCACGAGCAGGATATCAGCGAGCAATATCTGAAGCAGCTGTGCGACAGCTATAGTCGTTTCTTCCATCAATACGATGCTTCGCCGTTGCTGATCGTCAATAGCGCCAATCTCAATTTTGTTGATAGTGCCGAAGATTTTGAGTTACTTTTGCACTGCATCCGCCAGATGCGCGGTGGTCGCGAATTC